>CAZDAT010000032.1:0-14956 GCA_964503695.1 uncultured Lachnospiraceae bacterium | reverse complement strand
AGAATTGACAGATACAGATGATATAATAAAATTGATGGAGAAAAGGAAGAAAGCGGACCGGACATTTGGAGATACATATGCGAAATTTCAGAATAGTTATGGCATTCGTATCGTTTCAGAAACTGGATTAATATAGGAGAATGTTAAAGTTATGAGATTAGCAGCAGATTTTAGAAGGATAGCACGAGATGTATTAAAAGGAAAATGGACAATTGCAGTATTGGTTGGTTTAGTGGCAATGCTTTTGGGAGTAGCGGATGGTATGAACCCGGAAATAAAATTCAATGTTGATGCATCCAGTGCGAATGCAAGTGTTCAATTTGCGGGACAGACAATATTTTCAACTGGCGGAGGTCTTAATTCCGGCATAGGGACATTTCTGGCAGGAAGTTTTATTTATATTATGATTGTAGCATTAATCATGGGAGTAGTATATTTCATATTAGGCAGTGTGCTTGCTGTCGGATATGCGAGGTTCAATCTCAATTTAGTGGACCAAAAGGAAGGCTCTTTTGAAAATCTGTTTTCATATTTTACTTATTGGAAGACAACTGCAGCAGCCCGGATTCTGAAAGCTATTTATACATTGTTATGGTTTTTATTATTGATTGTTCCCGGAATCATTGCTTCTTTTAGTTATGCAATGACAGAATATATACTTGCAGAACATCCGGAGTTATCTGCAAGTGAGGCAATCAGCAAATCGAAACAGATGATGGAAGGAAACAAATGGCGTTTGTTTTGCCTGCAATTCAGCTTTATTGGCTGGGATATTTTGTGTGCCTTCACTCTTGGAATCGGAAATCTCTGGCTGACACCTTATAAACAGGCAGCAACGGCAGCATTCTATCGTGAAGTGTCCGGTACGGAAGCTATTATTTATCAAAATGAATGGACTGACGATACCGTTTATTAAAAACTGCTGGTTCCAGGCTTTTGACGGCAATATTTTTAACGCCCATTGTCGTAGCATTGTTGGATATCTTTGGGAAGATGGTCGGGAAGCATAGCTTTGATGCGGTCTTCGTTGCCGTCAGAAATAGCCTGTTCGTAATACCAGCACTTAAATTTGAGCATATCTAAAATTTTATTCATATGAGCAATTTCGGCTTCTAAGGATGCTTTCTGCCTTTCAAACAATTCTTTACGCTGATGATAGGTAGAAGGACCTTCTACACACCAGTCCATAAACTGCTTGATTTCTTTGATTTCCAGTCCGGATTTTTTCAGACATTCAATAAGCCGCAGGGCTTCTAATTCTTTGTCGGAAAATTTGCGGATTCCGGAAGTACGCTGTATCTTAGGGAAAAGCCCCTGTTTATCATAAAATCGCAAAGTGGAAACAGGAATATTAAACATTTCTGATACTTGTCCGATGGTATACATAAAACACCTCCCTGTATGCATAAAAAATTTCAAAAAACAACTTGACCTAAAGTTAAGTTTAGGTAGTATGATAAGTTTATCAGAAGAAAAGAAAAATTTCAATAAAAATAAAACTGTAAGAAGAATGAAAATCGGAAGGAGATAAGCATATGCAGACAGTAAAATTAAGTAATGGAGTAGAAATGCCGATGGAAGGCTTTGGTGTCTTTCAGGTACCGGAAGCGGATGTATGTGAACAGGCAGTCAGTGATGCCTTAAAAACAGGCTATCGTCTGATTGATACGGCAGCAGCCTATTTTAATGAAGAAGCGGTAGGTGCGGCAATCAGAAAGAGTGGGATTACAAGGGAAGAATTGTTTATCACAACAAAATTATGGATTCAGGATGCAGGATATGAAAATGCGAAAAAGGCATTTCAGACATCCCTGGATAAGCTGGGACTCAAATATCTGGATTTGTATCTGATTCATCAGCCGTTTAGTGATTATTATGGTTCATGGAGAGCAATGGAAGAGCTGTATGAAGAAGGAAAAGTGAGAGCCATTGGTGTCTGCAATTTTTATCCGGAGCGTCTGGCAGACCTTTGTGTGAATGCCAAAATCAAACCGATGGTGAATCAGGTGGAATTACATCCGTTTTTTCAGCAGGCAGGTGCACTGGAAAACATGAAAGGATTCGGAGTGATTCCGGAAGCCTGGGGACCTCTGGCGGAGGGAAAACATGGAATCTTTACCAATGAGATTTTAACAGGAATCGCACGGAAATATAAAAAGACGGCAGCACAGGTTGTTCTCCGTTGGAATGTACAGAGGGGTGTTGTAATCATTCCAAAGTCTGTTCATAAGGAGCGTATGGAAGAAAACTTCTATATCTGGGATTTCTCCTTGAGTGAGGAAGATATGCAGGCAATCGCAAAATTGGATTTGGGACACAGTGAGATTGTGGATCATGCTTCTCCTGAAACGGCAAAATGGCTGAACAGTTGGAAGATTCATGATTAGAAGGACGAAGGAGAAGAAAAAATGAACAGACCATATATCATCTGCCACATGATGATGTCCATAGACGGAAGAATCGATTGTGGTATGACAGTAAAGATTGCAGGATCAGAAGAATATTATGAAACACTGGGAGCATTAAATACACCGACCTGTTTAAGCGGAAGGGTAACGGCACAGCTTGAAATGGCCAGGCAGGGTATGTTTGTTCCGAAAAATGTAGAACTGGCAGGAAAAGAATGCTTTTCAAAGAAAAGGAATGCCGAGGGGTATCAGGTCATTGTGGATACGAAAGGGACTCTTCTTTGGAACGATGATAAAAACAGCGAAGAACCTTTAATCGTTATTACATCAGAACAGGTCAGCAAAGAATATCTTGCATATCTGGATTCCCTTCACATTTCATGGATTGTATGTGGAAAAGAACGGATTGATTTGAAGCGTGCTGTGGAGATTTTGTATACAGAATTTGGTGTAAAGCGGATGGCAGTTGTAGGTGGAGGAACCATCAATGCCGGATTTCTGGTTGAAGGACTGCTTGATGAGGTAAGTATTCTGCTGGGCCCCGGGATTGATGGAAGAAAAGGAATGACAGCCACTTTTGACGGACTTCCAAAGAATCGGGAACCGGTCAACCTGAAATTGAAAAATGTAAAAGCATATGAAGACGGGGCGGTGTGGCTCCGGTATTCATTGAAGTAATTTAAGGAAAAGCCGCTACGGATATGTGGTGGCTTTTCGTGCTGAAAAACAAAAAACTTATTTTCAAACAGTTGACTTGATACATAAGGAGACTATAATAGACGTGGATTTTTAAGGAAAGGTCGTGGAGGACATGAAAAATGAATTGGAAGAGGAATCAGAGATAGCACGCAGGGAAAGAAAAATTTATGCAGAAGATCCAGTGCCGAAAGCAGTTGCGGCGATGGTCATACCTACCATTATCAGTCAGATTATTACGGTAATCTATAACCTGGCGGATACGTGGTATGTGGGACTGACCGGAAATGCAGCGGCGGTTGCGGCAATTTCTCTGTGTCTGCCTGTTTATAATATCATGACAGCCATTGCAAATCTGTTTGGAATCGGTGGTTCCAGTGTGATTACAAGAGCCATCGGGGAAGAGCATCATCACAGGGCGAGAAGGGCTTTTGTGCTGGCGGTTCGTGGAGCACTGATTATGGTTGCAATTTATTCGCTGGTACTGGGAATCATTGCAAGACCATTTTTGATGATGATAGGAGGGGACAAACAGAGTATTGACCTGGCAGTGGGATATGCCATGATTACCATGGTGATTGGTGGAATTCCAACGGTGATGTCCGCTGTTTTTGCACATCTGATTCGCTGTACCGGTCAGGCAAAAGTTGCCAGCTTTGGAATTACTTTGGGAGCAATCTTAAACATGATATTGGATCCATTGTTTATGTTTGTGATTCTGCCAGAAGGAAGGGAAGTAATCGGGGCTGCTGTGGCAACCGCCCTGTCCAATACCGTGGCGATGCTGTATTTTATCGGTTATCTGCTTAAGCATCGGGAAGTTTCTATTTTCCGGTTTACTTTGGAAAATCACAGAAGTGTGAGGATAACAACTCTTGATATTATGAAATCAGGAATGCCAAGCTTCTTTTTACTGGGTGCCGGACAGATTTCCAATTTCTTTTTGAATGGCATGATTGCAGAGATGGGGGCAAGTGCTGCTGTGGCAGGAATCGGAGTGGTACGAAAGATAGATTCCCTTGCCTATGCGATTAATCAGGGGATTACACAGGGAATGCTGCCAATCGTGGCATATTGCTTTGCTTCCGGTCGGATGGGCAGAATGAAAAAGGTAGTTGGTTTTTCTGCCATACTGACCGTTGCATTTTCGGTAATCTGTAGCATTTGCTCTTATCTGTTTGCACCGGAACTGATATCATTTTTTATTCGAGATACGGATACGATTCTTTATGGAGCAAAATTTTTAAGAGTCCTTTGTATTGGAGTGGCAATCTACCCATTGTTATTTGTGATTATTGCAGTTTTCCAGGCAGTGGGAGAAGGAATCAAGCCGTTTGTTTTGTCATTGCTTAATAAAGGTTCAGTGGATATTGTTCTGTTTTTTGTCATTAAAAAAATGTTTGGATTGGAATATATCCTGTGGTCTTCTCCAATCATGGCTGCTGTGGCACTCTGTGTTGGAATCTTCATGATTCTGCGATTGTTTCAATCCCTGCATCATACAGGACAGGTGTGATACTGATATTTTTATCTTTGACACTTTTTTCGTTTTTTCTTATGTGTCTAAGGTTTCTAATGTACTGCATGATTTCCTTTCGAAAATCTGTAGAAAATGTTTTACGAATAGAGTATAATCAGCCTGTCAGAATTAATTTAAAATGTATTGGAAACAGATTCTGCACAAGAAAAATATGCAAAATTATTTTCCCCACGAAAGGAGCACTCCATGGCTTTTGACTTTAAGAAAGAATACAAAGAATTTTATATGCCTAAGAATAAACCCCAGATTGTAACTGTTCCCAGGGCAAATTATATTGCGGTGAGAGGAAAGGGCAATCCCAATGAAGAAGGAGGAGCCTATCAGCAGGCAATCAGTGTCTTATATTCTGTGGCATATACTCTGAAAATGAGTTATAAGACAGATTATAAGATTGAGGGATTCTTTGAATATGTAGTACCGCCTTTGGAGGGTTTCTGGTGGCAGGAGAATGCTTCGGGTATAGATTATAATGATAAATCAGCATTTCAATGGATATCTGTGATTCGCCATCCGATTAAAAAGGCATGAGAATGTTGAACTGTAAGGATAAAATTAAAGAAAAATAAGAGGCAGAAAATGTGAAAAATCAAAACTATCAGCATATTATCCATCCATTTCCTCCTTTATATAATGGGGAATCCAGAATATTGATTTTAGGAAGCCTGCCGTCGGTAAAATCCAGGGAAGCCATGTTTTTTTATGGGCATCCGCAGAACCGATTCTGGAAAATGATTAGTCTGATATTTGAAGAAGAAATGCCGGTGACAGTAGAAGAGAAAAAGAAACTGGTTCTTTCCCATCATCTGGCTATGTGGGACACTATCTACAGTTGCGATATCATAGGCTCCAGTGACAGCAGTATCAGAAATGTGGTTCCCACGGATTTAAAATCTATCGTGGAAAATTCCAAAATCAGTAAAGTCATCTGCAATGGAAAGACAAGCGGCAAATATTATGAAAAATACCAGATGAAGGAGCTTGGCATTAAGCCTGGTATCCTTCCCTCCACCAGTCCTGCCAATGCGGCTTATTCGTTAGAAAAGCTGGCAGCGATATGGAAAGAAGAAATAGGAGATATAAAATAATTGCTTGCATCAAAAAAATTCTTGTGTTAAAATCCATTCTTGTAAAAAAGGTGTAATCCATAGATGTAAGTCCAGCAAATTTTATTGCGTGTAGTCTTTAAGCAGCTATTGCCTGCTAAGATTACACGCTTTTTGTTTAAATAAGGAGGAAACCAGAATGAAAATTATTACAATCAGCCGGCAGTTCGGCAGCGGTGGGAGAACCATTGGTAAACTTGTGGCAAAAGAACTTGGAATTCCATGTTATGACAAGGAGTTTATTGAAAAAATCGCAGAAGAAACCGGATATGCAAAAGAATTTATTGAAGACGAAAGTGAATATGCACCAAACGCCAATCCCTTTGCGTATATGTTTTTGGGAAGGGGAATGGATGGTTTATCCAATGTCGATAAAATCTGGATGGCACAGGAAAAAGTCATAAAAGAACTGGCAGAAAAAGAATCCTGTGTAATTGTCGGAAGATGTGCAGACTATGTTCTGCGGCAGAGGAAAGATTGTCTGAATGTATTTGTGTATGCAGATAAGGAATTTCGTGCAGAACGGATTGTAAAACAATATGGAGAAAGCAGTGTTGCACCGGAAAAACGACTGGAAGATAAAGATAAAAAAAGAAAACTGAATTACAAATATTTTACCGGGCAGGAATGGGGCAAGAGGCAGAATTATCATTTGAGTATTGACAGTGGATTTATAGGAATTGAAAAAGCAGCGGCATTGATTGTGGCGGCAGCAGGAGGTATCACAGAAAATGAGTAGTGCAAAACAAAATAAAATGGCAGATATGCCTGTGAATAAGCTGATGATTCAGATGGGAGTGCCCATGATTGTATCCATGATGCTGCAGGCAGTATATAATATTGTAGACAGTGCCTTTGTGGCAAATATGGAAGAAACAGGAGAACTGGCACTGAATGCACTGACCCTGGCATTTCCGGTACAGATGCTTTTGGTGGCTGTTGGCATAGGAACCGGGGTAGGAGTCAATGCTCTTCTGGCAAAAAGCCTGGGGCGTAAAGACATGGAAAAAGCCAGCCAGACGGCTGGAAACGGTGTGTTTTTAATGGCAGTTATTTATCTTATATTTTTGCTGTTTGGATTGTTTGGGGCAAAAAGCTATATTGCAACGCAGACAAAGAATCCAGTGATTGCCGAAATGGCGGTACAATATCTGCAAATATGCTGTGGCTGGTCTTTTGGTATTTTATATTTTTCCCTTTATGAAAAGGTGCTGCAGGCAACAGGAAAAAGTATGTATTCCACTATTGCACAGATAACAGGGGCTGTCATTAACATTGTGCTTGACCCGATTATGATATATGGATGGTTTGGATGCCCTGCACTTGGAGTGAAGGGTGCCGCTTATGCTACGGTTATCGGTCAGATTGCTTCCGCACTGGTAGGACTTATGCTGCATTTAAAAGCTAACAAAGAGATTAAAAATAGTCTTTCTTATATGAAGCCTTCGGGAACGATTATAAAAGGAATTTATTCCATTGGTTTTGCTGCCATTGTTGCTCAGGCACTAATGTCAGTTATGACCTATCTGTTAAATGTTATTTTTGTGCAGATTGGGGAAAATGTAGTAACTGCATACGGCTTATATTATAAAGTACAGCAATTTATTCTCTTTGCAGCCTTCGGACTACGGGATGCCATTACACCGATTATTTCCTTTAACCATGGAATGGGAAGCAGGGAACGGGTAAAGGATGGAGTAAAATATGGTCTTATTTACACTTTGGGAATTATGCTTGTAGGATTCATTGGTCTGGAGATATTTGCAGAACCCTTTGCAGGAATCTTCGGCTTGTCAGGGGAAACAAAACAGTTATGTATAAGTGCCATGAGAATCATAGCCGTAAGTTATGTGTTTGCCGGGGCAAATATTGCATTCCAGGGAATTTTCCAGGCATTGGACAGCGGACTGGAATCTCTGGTAATTTCTGTGTGCAGACAATTTTTGTTTGTGATTCCAGTAACGTATGTGTTTACAAAAATTGTTGTGGCAGGAGGAAGCGGTATCTGGCTTGTCTGGACCAGCTTTATAATTGCAGAAGCTTTGTCAGTAGTGGTTTCTCTTGTATTTATGAAAAGAGTAAATAAAAATAAAATACTGACGATAACTTCCCAAAAAGAAGGATAGTCTGTCAGAAGAAGGAGATATATGCCGGATTAATAAAGCATGGTTGAGCAAAAGTACCAAAAAGCACAGAGGTTAAGCTTGACAAAACGACGAAATGCACAAGAAAAAGAAGTTTTTTCTTACAAAAAAGATTCTTTTTAGCTATAATATTTTATGTAAAGCTGATAATAAAAAAGGCAGGTGCATAAAATGAAAAGAGTAAAAGCGGCATGTATTACACAAACATTACATTTTCTTTTGAAGGAAGACATAGGACATGATTATGCTGTAAGACTTGTGAATGAAGAGGTAAGAAAATACAAGGAACAGCTGGAAAGAAATCGGACACAGTATAAGATTCTTTCGGAAGAAACACAGGAAGACGGTTCCATTGTGATAGAGATTAAGAAACAATATAATACCTCTCCGGTAGGAAACTATCTGGATTAATGTAAAAAGCATTCTGTATAAATAAAGTGATTTCATATGAAAAATCAGCTTTATCGTACAGAATGCTTTTTTAGAAAATTTGTGTTTTCCTATTTTTAAGCACTTTTTTCTTCCAATAATTTATTGACACTGACAAGCTTAACGCAAAGCACAAAGACTTTTGCAGCCACTTCCATTTCTTCCACGGAAGGGAAGGTAGGGGCAATACGGATATTGGAATCATCAGGGTCCTTTCCATAAGGGAAGGTTGCTCCCGCATCGGTCATAATCACGCCTAAATCCTTACACATGCTAACGATGGCTTTGGCACATCCCGGCATGGCATCAAAGGAAATAAAATACCCTCCTCTGGGTTTTATCCAGGTTCCGACAGCAAGACCGGAAAGCTCGGATTCCAGGGCATCCAGTACGGCTGCAAATTTGGGGCGTAACAGCTCGGCGTGTTTCTGCATATGTGCATTCAGTCCGTGAATATCCTTAAAAAATCTTGCATGACGGAGCTGGTTGATTTTATCATGTCCGATGGTTTGTACGGTCATATGACTTAAGATAAAGTCAATGTTTTCCAAGGAAGATGCAATGGCGGATATACCGGAGCCGGGAAAACTGATTTTGGATGTAGAAGAAAAAATATACACCATGTTTGGATTTCCGGCTTTTTCACACTCATCTAAAATATTTAAGATTTCATCATGGGTATCATCATATAAATGATGAATGCAGTAGGCATTGTCCCAGTAAATACGAAAATCCTCGGCGGCCGGTTTCAAGGCTGCAAAACGTCTTACCACCTCATCGGAATAGGAAATTCCGGTGGGATTGGAATATTTGGGAACACACCAGATACCCTTTACGGCAGGGTCAGTGTTTACATAATGCTCCACCATATCCATATCCGGTCCGTCATTATGAAGGGGGATGTTAATCATTTCAATTCCAAAAGTCTCGGTTATTTTAAAATGTCTGTCATAACCCGGAACAGGACAAAGAAATTTCAGCTTTTCAAGCTTATACCATGGAGTGGAGCCGTTTACGCCATGGGTAAAAGAACGGGAAATGGTATCGTACATTACATTCAGACTGGAATTACCGCAGACGATGACATTATCCTTTTTCACAGACATCATGTCTGCCATCAGCCGACGGCATTCCCCGATACCGTCAAGGTCTCCGTAATTACGGGTGTCGTTTCCCATCATGGTTTTCATGTCCGAAGCACTGTTGATGATATCTAACATGGGTTCGCAAAGGTCTAACTGGGTAAATCCGGGTTTGCCCCTTGCCATGTTCAGCTTCAGCCCCTTGGATTCAAAGGTCTTGTATTCTTCTTCTAAAGCGGCTTTTACGGTGAGAAGTTCGTCTTTGGTAAGTTCTTTGTATGGTTTCATTACATCATCCTTTCTCTTTTTATTTTATGTATATGGTATATTTGTATACAATTCAAATCTTATTACCTATATTACCGAAAAAAATCCTATTTGGCAAGTCATGCACGAAAGTGTTGCACCAAGAAATCAATGTGGAAAGAACTTGACAAAAAATTTCGGGGGGGGGTACTCTGAATAGGGAGAGATTATTCTGATGGCAGGTAGGTATTATACGTGGGGAGAATGGAAAACACCATGAATTATCAAAAAAGACCGGAAGAAAATAATAGCTTTAGAAAACAAAGGGAGAAGAAGAAATATGGGATTAAAGAAAACATTGCAAAAAATGAAGGATTATGGAATTGAAAAAAGCTGACAACTAGTTTTAAGATAGTATTGATTATGATGCTTATATCAGTAGTGGTCTGTATTTCCGGTCTTATTTATGTCAGTTCAAGCTTTAGTGATTTTTATAAATATTATCATACGGTATCAACCAGTTCTCTGGATGCCAGAATGTCGGTGCAGGGAGCAGTAAAATCAGTGGCTATTACACTACTTACAGATGATGAAGCCTCCATTGAACGTTTTCAGAATGATGCAGCTACTTACATAGAACGTCTGGGTACGGATTTGCAGACTTTACAAAATTTATACCGGGGAGATACATCTTCTATTGAGGAAACAATAGAAGCATTAAAATCAGCAAAAGAATATCGCGAGAAAATAAATGGTTATGTGAATGCCGGAAAATCCGAAGAAGCATTAAATGTGTATATGAATGAGTATGGGCCGACAATGACGATTGTCCAGACCAATATGACAGAATTAGACAATACAGTGGAAGATATGGCTGTTAATGCATACACAAGTTCAAACATAGTAGATAAAATAGTGATAATAGTTGCAGTCATTATCAGTGTATTTTCACTCATGTCAACACTGGCACTTTCAAAAGCATTAATCAGAATGTTTAAAGAACCTGTGGAAGAAATTGAAAAGGCAGCCATAGAAATGTCAGAAGGAAGTCTGAATGTGAAATTAAATTATACAAGTGAAGATGAATTTGGCGGTCTTGCAGATGCCATGCGTACACTGTGTACAAATGTCAGTACAATTATTGCAGACATAAGCAGAATACAGGAACAGCTTTCTGTTGGTAATTTTCGGGTTACCTCTGACTGTCTTAATTTATATACGGGTGATTATGAACCTATTCTTCTTGCCATGCGTGCAGTCCGGGATAAATTAAATGCTACATTATTAGAAATCAATGAATCTGCCAAAGTAGTTGCTGAAAGCTCTGTCTGCCTGTCAGATGGTGCAAAAGTATTGGCAGAAGGTTCTATGGAACAGGCGGGTGCTGTGGAAGAATTGACGGCAACAATAGAAGATGTCAGTACAATGGCAGAAACAAATGCAAATGATGCCTGGAATGCTTATCAAAAAATTGCAATAGCAGAAAAAGAGGCAGACCAAAGCCAGCAGAATCTTTTGGAACTTACGGATGCAATGAGGGGAATTAGTGACACATCCTTAAAAATCCAGGCAATTATTACAACCATTGAGGATATCGCTTCACAAACAAATCTGTTATCCTTAAATGCTTCCATTGAGGCTGCAAGGGCAGGGGATGCAGGAAAAGGATTTGCAGTGGTAGCAGACCAGATTGGAAAACTTGCCTCAGACAGTTCCCAGTCCGCAGTGAATACCAAGGAACTGATAGTGCGTTGTATTGATGAGATACGACAGGGAAATGAGATTATGGCAAAAACCGTAAAAGGAATAGAAAATGTATTAGATGGTATTAAGGTGTTTGAAAATGTTGCAAAAACCTCTAGTGAGACATCCAGACATCAGGCAGATATGCTGGAACAGATTCAGACGGGAATCGAACAGATTTCAGCGAATATCCAGACAAATTCATCCGCGGCAGAGCAAACCTCTGCTACCAGCCATGAATTGTCCAAACAGGCAGATTATTTAAAGGGAGAAGTAAATAAATTTAACTTAGTGTAAAATATGGCATTGCTTTTGGCAAATGAGTAGTGAAAAATAAAAAAACAATCTTTTAGGTTACTGCATTAAAACAATCACTTGAAAAATTAGCATTATGTACAAATAACATGATTTTGAACAAAGAAAAAGAAGTGTTATCTGTACATAATGCTTTTTTAGAAAGTAAATCTTAATGCAGCAGTCCCTTTTCGTAAACAAAAAAGAATTAAATATTGATATAAATTAAAAAAATGATAAGATATAAACATATAAAAAACGGCAGAGTAATTTGTGGGATGAAAATCCATCACCACAGACAAAACGGATATTTGCGGGCTTAAAACAGGCAGGAGAAGGATATGGAATACGATAAGACGGCACTCATTGTAAACGATGAAATAGGGGAAATGGCATTTGCCTTTCTCATAGAAGGTTTTCATATAGCAGGGGATGTTGTGCAAAAGGAACAAAATATGGAAATTGTTTCAAAAAATCTGGACATTCCGGTATATGAAATGACAACAGAAAGCTTTGCTAGCCTTCCTGCGGCAGCAGTATTGGCAGGAAGATTAAATGTCGGAATGAGTGTTGCATATGCACTCTGGGAACAGCCAAAAGAAAATGTGACAAACACGAATATTTTTAAATACATAGAAAGAAATCGCCCCAAGATACTGTTGTTTGAAGCACCCGGAAGTCTGAGAGAAGATTTTTTTGTTGATTTCAGAGGCAGGATACTTTTCCTGGGGTATGAAATTTACTATGGAAAGCTGGATGTTTCAGAAATGACAGGAATGCCGCTTCGTGAAAAACGTACATATATAGTAGGAATCCGACAGGATGTGAAAATAAATTTCCGATTCCCTGCAAGGAGTAACCGGAAGATGCCATGGGAA
The DNA here is from genome assembly GCA_964503695.1 of uncultured Lachnospiraceae bacterium. Classification (GTDB taxonomy): domain Bacteria; phylum Bacillota; class Clostridia; order Lachnospirales; family Lachnospiraceae; genus SFDP01. The sequence continues at coordinate 2,393 of CAZDAT010000032.1, read as the reverse complement.
GAAATTTTTAAAGTAAATGATGAGAAAAGATATATTTCCTTAGAGCAGGCTCCGAAAATCCGGTATGAAGGTGATGGAGTCTATGATTTCAGTCAGGGATGTTACGTAAAATCGGAGACCGTCGGGCTGGGAGTACATATCCCTTTTGTATTAAAAAATGAAATGGCACGCAGATTGTCGGTAAAAGAAATGATGCTGTTAAAGGGGATGCCGCAGGATTACAATTTTGGCAGCAAAGCGGATTCCTGGATAAAAAGAGAAGTGGCAGGTTCTGCAAATGTAATAATTACCAGAATGCTTGTAAATGAGATTAAAAACTTATTGTGGAAAGAAAACAGTGCGGAGGCACCACTGAATCCATTGAAAAGTAAAGAACCGGAGAAAGTAAATCAGAAAGAGAAAACGGTAAAAAATAAAATCATTCAAAAAGAAAAAGATGCGAAAGATATCATAAACAGGGAAGAACAGGATATGGAAAGACGATATGATGTATTTGTCAGCTCCACTTATGAGGACCTGATAGAAGAGAGAAAAGAAATAACCCAGGCAGTTTTGGAATGCGATTGTATGCCTGTCGGAATGGAAATGTTTCCGGCGGCCAATATGACACAGTGGGATTTTATTAAAAGAGTCATTGACAAGTCAGATATTTATCTGGTGATAGTTGCAGGAAAGTATGGTTCTATCGGCAGTGATGAACAGGGAAAGCGAATCAGCTATACAGAAATGGAGTATGACTATGCAAAGAGCATTGGCAAACCTATTCTTGCTTTTTTATATGAAGATTTGAACAATTTAAAAAGAGATAAAATAGAGCTTGATAACAGTAAAGCGGCGGCTCTGGAAGCCTTTCGGGAAAAAATTAAAAGTGCCAGAATGGTGAAGTTTTTCAAAAACAAAGACGAGTTGAAAGCGAAGGCAATCAGTGGGATAAATTTCCAGAAAAAACAGCTTACGACGGGCGGCTGGATACGTGCCGCACAAAGGATGCCACAGGCTTCAGCTGAACTAGAAATTCAAAAATTAATGACGGAAAGAAAACAGCTTTTGGTACAGTTGCAAAATGCCAGACAGGAAACAAAAGAAGCCGTTGAACGGGAAAATAATCTGCGGCTTAAGTACGAAGACGTAAAACAAAAAGTCACAAAGCTGGCACAGGAGCTACAGGAATAACAGACACATTTTAAGGAGAGAAAATATTATGGGAAACGTATTACTTGCAAATATGATAGACTTTACGGCATCCATTGTACAGATATACACAGGAACCGTAAAAGAAAAAACAAAGATATTAAAATTACAGATTTTACAATTAGGGATTCAGACCGTAAGTATGCTGCTTTTGGGGGCAATACCCGGGGCAATCAGTAATATTTTGTCCTGCATCCGAAACTATCTGTGTTACAAAAACATTTTCACATGGCCTGTTAAGATTATCCTAATTGGTATTTCTTTTGTGCTGACGTATGCGTTTAACAACCAGGGGCTTTTGGGGTATCTTCCGTTTATTGTCTGCACGGTTTATGTGCTGTTTATGGATATCAAAGACCCCTTTAAATTCAAGCTTCTGGTGACACTGACTTTTGTACCATGGGTATTTTATTTTTTCATTATTCAGTCTTATACAGGTGCCATTTTTGCAGCCATCACCGTTGTTACAAACTTTAATACCTTATTTAAAATGAGAACCACAGGTACAGAGTAAAAACATATAGAGGTTGATTACCTGGCAATGGATTGCCGGAGAGTCTGGGAAAGGAAACCAAGGAAAATGCAGAAGGATTATGAGCAGGATGAGTTAGGGGAAATGGCATGGGGATTGACAAATCTAATGTCCGGTTTGTGATTCATATACAATATGCCCCAGAGTATGGAAAATTATTATCAGGAGGCAGGGCAGGGAGTCACTTACTGCGGATGGCTTCCGGCTGTTTGATAAATTAAAAGCAGTAAGACTGGAAATCGCAAGAGAAGAAAAAATGCCTCCATACATCATTTTCAGTGACAAAACCCTGATAGACATGGCAGTAAAAATGCCGGATTCCAAAGAAGCCATGCTGAACGTTTCCGGTGTCGGGGAACATAAATATGCCAAATATGGGAAGAGATTTCTGGCGGTGATAGGGGAAGAAGCAAAATGAGACAGGTGTGAGATGGAGATATCGAATATGATTACAGCAGAATAAAAAGAGAAAAATGGCTGTGGCATTTAAAATGTCACAGCCATTTTTCTAAATTAAATAAGCTGGAAAAAGGTTTATTTCCCCTGTTCCAAAGCCAGAGTAACTGTTGTAATATCACAAACTTCTGTCGGTCCGTAATACTGGATGGCACCCGGGAATTTGTAGCAGGTTTCCACTGCCCATTCTTCACGGTGAGCTTCAAAGTATTTG
>CAZDAT010000031.1:0-15014 GCA_964503695.1 uncultured Lachnospiraceae bacterium | reverse complement strand
CTTTATGACTTTCTGGATAACAGCAGGCTTTTTAAGGGAACTGTCCGTAAAGAAGACCGTTCTCTCATGAATGTTCCTTTTGTTACCGGAGATGATGAGCTGGATGCCAGATTTGTAAAGGAAGCAAAAGAAGCCGGATTTGAAAATCTGAAAGGCCACAGAAGTGTAGGCGGTATGCGTGCCAGCATCTATAATGCAATGCCAAAGGAAGGCGTTGTTAAACTTGTAGAATTTATGAAAAAATTCGAAGCAGAAAACCTGTAAAAGCAGATAAAAATATTTGGTTATCAAGACGTTTTAGAATAAATGCCGGGAGGAGATTATGTTTAAATATCATTGTTTAAATCCGATTTCTAAGGTCGGAACAGATAAATTTACCAATAATTATGTTAAAACAGATACTGTGGAGGACACAGACGGGATTCTTGTAAGAAGTGCCGGAATGCATGACATGGAACTGCCGAAAGGATTATTGGCAGTGGCAAGGGCAGGAGCCGGGGTGAACAATATTCCTCTGGAGAAATGTGCAGGACAGGGAATTGTAGTATTTAATACACCGGGAGCAAATGCCAACGGCGTAAAAGAGCTTGTCATTGCCGGAATGCTTATGGCTGCCCGGGATATAGTGGGCGGAATCAACTGGGTAAAAGAAAATGCGGCAGATGAAAATATTGCAAAAACCACAGAAAAACAGAAAAAAAATTACGCAGGAACTGAACTTTTCGGGAAAAAACTGGGAATTATCGGACTGGGAGCTATCGGTGTGAAGGTTGCCAACGCAGCCAATAATTTAGGCATGGAGGTGTATGGCTATGACCCCTATGTGTCTGTGGATGCGGCATGGAATCTAAGCCGGGATATCAGGCATGTATTTCAGGTGGATGAAATCTATGAAACCTGTGATTTTATTACCATCCATGTTCCGTTGCTTGATTCCACGAAAAAAATGATTCATGACGATGCCATTACCAAAATGAAAGATGGTGTGATTTTACTGAATTTTGCCAGAGACCTGCTGGTGGATGAAGAAGCGGTTCTTAGAGGAATTCAGAATGGCAGGATTCGTAAATATGTATCTGATTTCCCAAATCCTACTACCGCAGGGCAGAAAGACTGTATTGTCATCCCGCATTTAGGAGCCTCTACGGAGGAATCCGAGGATAACTGTGCGGTCATGGCAGTGAAAGAAATGATGAACTATCTGGAACAGGGAAACATCCAGAACAGCGTGAACTATCCCAATTGTGATATGGGCTGTTGTATGCAGGCAGGGCGTGTTGCAATCTTCCATAAGAACATCAAAAATATGATAAGCCAGTTTTCTACAGTTTTAGGAAACAATGGAATTAACATTACGGATATGATGAATAAATCAAAGGGAGAAGTGGCTTATACCATGTTTGACATTGAAACTCCGGTAAACGATGCTATTGTTGCACAGTTAGAAGCAGTAGAAGGTGTTTTTCGGGTAAGAGTGGTAAAATAAAAAAAGGCTGTCACTTAAGAAACAAAATGCCATTGTTTGGAAAACGTATCTTAAGCTGACAGCTTTTTTGGATAAAAGGATATAAAAGTCAGGAAAATCTGGGTGTGGATTCATTTTCCAGAATATCCTTGAAGTCTTCATTGAATTTGTTATTTTTTTCAACAGCGGCTTCGGTTGCAAGGTCCATATATTTGATAAATACATCCTCCACGGGCATTTTGTGAATCATGGCAAGCTCCTGCAGTACAGGTCTTAATTTTTCAATCTGTTCTGAGATTCTTACTTTTTCGGGGTCAATATCCCCCATAACCTCGTTGGCATAATCATTAATTTTCTTTAAAAATTCTTTATCTTCCTTCGTCATGGTCTCTCTCCTTTTAAACGGTATAAACTTTTAATAAATATATCACTTGCGTATTGAGTTGTCAAAATGTATATTTATAGGTAAAGGTGCTTTAGATAACTGTCTGGGCGGATTGAAATGGAAAGGATACGAAAGACTATGAAAGCAAAATTATATGATTTGATGGACTGGGCAAAAATAGAAGGAATCGTTTATTCTGAAGAAGATAAGCCGGGGGATATTTTAGGGGCAAGACAGGTAGGGAGAAGTGTCCTTGTGCAGGCGTTTTTCCCGGATGCCGGGAAAGTTACTTTAGTGCTGGAAGAAAAACAAAAAAGAGTTCCCATGGATATGGCTGATGAAGAGGGATTTTTTGCGGCACTTTTTTCAGGTAAGGAAACGGACCGCTATGTATATGAAGTAGAGAGCAAAGAAGGCGAAAAGACCATAAGAAAAGACCCTTATGTATATGGAGTCTCCATACCGGATGAAGAACTGGAGAAGTTTAATGCCGGAATTAATTATCACATTTATCAGATGCTTGGAAGTCATGAAACCAAAATAAACCAATGTAAGGGAGTACAGTTTGCGGTATGGGTACCGGGAGCTGTCAGAGTCAGTGTCATCGGGGAATTTAATGACTGGGATGGCAGAAGAATGCCGATGAACAGAGTGGGAAACAGCAGTGTTTTTGCCCTGTTTGTGCCGGATTTGGCAAGTGACGTGAAATACCAGTATGAGGTCAAGGTAAAAAATGGTTCTGTATACAGAATGCAGGACAGCTATGCCGAGGAAACCATGGAAAAAGAGGAAATGGTTTCGAAACCTCACAGGGAAGAAAAGTTTCGCTGGGAAGATAAGCAGTGGATGAAACTAAAAAAAGAGAAAAAAGATGTTTTCAGGGTTTTTGCATGGGATGGAAAGCAGAAAGAAACGTCATCCCTTATCAGACAGATAAAACAGCAGGGCTTTACGCACATTATGCTGCCTGCATTTTATCCGGGAAATAGTTTTTATAAAATGGCAGACTGTTTTGAAAATGAAAGCCAGGCGAAGCTGTTTGTAAATGAAATGCATAAGGCAGAAATCGGTGTTATATTTGACTGGAATGTTTCCGGCTGTCAGGAATTGTATAAGAAACAGGTAAGTAATTTTTATATTGCTAACGTTTTATATCATATGGAAGAATTTCATATAGACGGGCTTGTTTTTTCGGAAATGGAAAAACTTCTTTATCTGGATTATGGAAAATCAGAGGGTCAGTGGAATGCCAATGCCTATGGCGGAAATGAAAATCTGGAGGGAGTTGAATTTATAAAACATACCAACAGTATTCTGGAAAAAACACAGGCTTCGGTTATTTTAATTGCGGATATGGATGCTATCTGGCCAAAGGTAACGAAGAAATTAGAAGATGACGGACTGGGATTTCATTATCGTTTTGATACTTCTTTTACGAAGGAATTTTGTGACTATCTTACGAAGAAACCGGCGGAAAGAGTGTATGTCCATGAAAAAATCATCTCCAGAATGGAATATGCGTATGAAGAAAAATTTATCATGGCATTTTTACCGGAAAAGGTGGGAGAACTGTGGAATTTACTTAGTGGAAAAGAAGCTGATAAATTCAGTACCATGAAAGCTGCATTTTCCTACATAAGTTTCCTGCCCGGAAGAATTATTTCCGGTTTCCATGTGCCGGAAAAGAGACAAAAGGAATTTGCGGCACTTGTAAAAAGATGTTTTGAATTAAATGAAGAATATGAGGTGCTGGAAAACGAAGATTATAACGAAGCTGATTTCCGGTGGCTTAACTGTAACCAGAGAAAAGAAAGTACGGTGAGTTTCTTACGTAATCATGTAAAAGAAGAAAATTCCCTTTTGACAGTTGCCGATTTTAGTGCAGAGGAAAGAAAGGAATTTAAAATCGGTGTTCCTTATGAAGGAAAATATGAACTTATTTTTGATTCGCAGGAAACCGCCTTTGGAGGAATGAGAGAGAAGACGCAGGAATATATTTATACACAGGATGATGGCTGGGACGGCTATGCACAGGACATAAAGGTGGATTTACTTCCCTTTTCAGTAAGTGTATATCGTTACATTCCTTTTACGGAGGAAGAAATCTATGCCCTGGCTGAAAAGCGGGTACAAAAGGCAAGGGAAAAAATCATGGCCGAGGCACAGGAAAAAATAGAACAATTAAGGAAAGCAAGGGGAAATGTGTAGAGTATGTTATTGACGGTAGAAAATGTATTTGACGGATTTGAAGAAGTAGATCCCGGAGTGATTCAGCAGTTTTTGAAGGAGCTTCCGGAAAAAGCATGGAATCTTGGAATCCGGGTGGTGCTGGCACTGGTCTGTTTTGCCATAGGGATTCAGTGTGTCAAAATCCTTCGCAAAATCATAAAAAAATCCCTGGAGCGTGCAAATGCGGATGTGGGAGTCACCCAGTTTATTGATTCTTTCATTAAGGTTGGTTCCTATGCCGTATTGATTATGATGATTGCCACCAGCTTCGGGGTGGATGCCGCAAGCCTGATAGCGGTCTTTGGTTCCGCAGGTGTAGCCATTGGTCTTGCCTTGCAGGGAAGCCTGTCCAATCTTGCAGGGGGAGTGCTGATTCTTATATTGAAGCCCTTTAAGGTAGGGGATTATATTATCGAAGATACCAATAAAAATGAAGGTACGGTAACGGAGATACAGATTTTTTATACGAAATTAACAACACCGGATAATAAGGTCATTGTCCTGCCTAACGGAACACTGGCAAATACCAGTCTTACCAACGTAACCCATGCCCCATGCCGGAGAAATGAAATTAAAATCGGGATTTCCTATGACAGTGACATTAAAAAGGCAAAGGAAGTATTATCCCATTTACTGGACAATGACAGCCAGGTACTGCAGGATATGAAAAAACAGGTATTTGTCCATGAACTTGCAGACAGCAGTGTGGTGATTGGGATGCGGTGCTGGTTTCGGAATGAAGATTTCTGGGAAGGCAGATGGCGTCTGATAGAAAATGCCAAATATGCCCTGGAAGAAAACGGCGTTGTACTGGCATATCCGCAGTTAGATGTTCACTTAAATGTAAAGGAAAGTGAAAAGGAAGGATAAAACCAAATGGAATGCAAAAAAATATTCTGAAAATAGCAGGGAAAAATAAAAAATGAACAAAAATAAGAAAATCAGCAAATAGGGCTTGCCAAAATGGAAAAGTAATTCTATAATAATGGCAGTGCTTCCGTGGCTCAGTTGGTAGAGCAACGCATTCGTAATGCGTGGGTCAGGGGTTCGAGTCCCCTCGGGAGCTTTTTATATTTGCGGGAAAAGTAAAAAGTCAAGAAAGAAAGAGGAAAAGGAATGTCAATCAAGATTCATAATTTTATGGGAAGACTGGGATGGGAATTGCAGAAAAGAGTACCTATGCTTTCTTCAGAAAGCTATTTGAAGCTACAGTTTGTCAGCAGGAGAAAATCCCAGAAAGCTTATATAGATTATTTTTATAAACAGGAAGAAACCCCTTATCCTTTGGTTGTGAATCTGGAGACCATTAACCGCTGTAACTCTACCTGTTCTTTCTGTACAGCCAATAAGAATGCTGAAAAACGCCCTTATAAGCGTATGGAGGACAAACTGTTTTACAGCATTATTGACCAGTTAAGGGACTGGGGATTCAAAGGTCATCTTACCCTTTATGGAAACAATGAACCATGGTTAGATACAAGAATTGTGGAATTTCATAAGTATTGCAGAAAGCAGCTTCCGGATTCTTTTATTTTTATGTCTACCAACGGACTGCTTCTGGATATTGATAAGGTAAAAGCAATTGTGCCTTATGTCAATCAGCTGGTAATTAATAACTATTGCCGCGACATGAAGCTGCATGACAATGTAAAGGAAATCTATGAATATGTAAAAGCACACGAAGACGAATTTAAAGACGTTGAAATTCTGATTCAGATGCGTTATATGGATGCGGTTCTTACCAACAGGGCAGGAAGTGCACCGAATAAAAAGAATGATACTAAGGTTATTAAGGAAACCTGTCTGATGCCTTTTACGGATATGTTCATCTTCCCGGACGGCCGTATGGGAATCTGCTGTTGTGATAACTTTGAAGTAACCACACTGGCAGACTTGAATAAAGTATCTTTGAAAGACGCATGGAACAGTGATGAGTACAAGAGAGTCAGAAATCTGATTAAAGATGGAAGACAGAATTACCCATTCTGTAAATTCTGTGATTTTATCGATGCAGGGCTCCGTATGGATGCCGTAGATGATACCTTAAATAACAATGGTAAAATGCGTGGCTCAAGACAGTCTCTGTTTTCAAAATAAATATTGGGTATCAGCCGGAAAGTGTGTAAACAGCCATGGCAGGATGATTTCTGAACACTTGCAGAACCCGGATGATAGTAAAAAAAGTATAAGCATTATGTACAAATAAAGTATCTGTGAAAAAGATAAGAAGGAAACTTTATTTGTACATAATTTTTTTGTTCATAATTTCAGATACCGTTTTTCAAGAATCTGAATGGTCTGGTAAAGTCCCATGGCAATGAGACACAAAATAATAATGGACATAATCAGCAAATCCAGTTGAAATACCTGACTTCCATAGATAATCAGATACCCCAGTCCTTTTCTTGCGGCTAAAAATTCCCCAATAATAACCCCCACTAAAGCAAGACCGATATTTACCTTCATGTTACTTATAATGATGGGAATGCAGGAAGGAATAATAACCTTAAACAGGGTGTCCTTTCGGGTACCGCCCAGGGTATAAATCAGTTTAATTTTTTCTTCCTCCACCTGTGTAAATCCGGTGTACATATTAATGATGGAACCAAAAACAGCCACGGACATCCCTGCGATGATAATGGTTTTCATGCCTGTGCCAAGCCATACAATGATTAAAGGAGCCAGTGCGGATTTCGGTAAAGAATTTAAAATTACCAGAAACGGTTCCAGCACTTTTGAGACTTTGGGAAGACAGATTAGAAAAATGGCAGAAATTACAGATAATAAGGTAACTGCAAGAAAACTGACCAGAGTTTCCAGTAAAGTGATTCCGATATGCCGGAATATTTCAAAATCTTTACACATATCCATAAATAAAGAAACAATGGCACTGGGACTGCTGAAAAAAAAGCTGTCAATCAGACCATATGCCGAACTTATTTCCCATAACAGGAGAAAAGAAAATAAGAGCAGCAAACGAAAAGAGGTTATGAAAAAAGACTGTAATTTTAATTGCTTTAAAAATTGTTGCTGTTCAGCAGACATAGTACCGGTGTTAGTTTTCATCACACAAATCCTCCCATATTTCATTAAAATATTCGTTAAATTCCGGTGCACTGCGATATCCCAGGGGTGAAGAATCAGTCAGGGTAAGAGAAATATCTGCAATTCTTTTGACACAGGCAGGTCTTCTGGAAAGTACAATAATCTTATCCGCCAGACTGATGGCTTCTGACAGATTGTGGGTTACTAAAATGGCAGTTTTATGATTTTCGCGGATGATATTTCCGATATCACTGGAAACCTGAAGCCGGGTCTGGTAATCTAAGGCACTGAAAGGTTCGTCTAATAATAGAAGCTCTGGATTCAGGGCAAGTGTGCGGATTAGTGCGGCACGCTGACGCATTCCGCCGGATAACTGGGAGGGCTTCTGGTCTTTAAATTCATAAAGTCCGTATTTTTTTAATAAGGAAAGCACGTAATCCGTATTTTCTTCATTCATGATATGTTTGATTTCCAGTCCAAGACAGACATTTTTATAAATGCTCCGCCAGGGAAACAGATGGTCATGCTGGAGCATATAGCCGATTCTTAAATTATCAGCCCTGGAAGAGGCGGAGCCGGACAAAGTATGATAAGAAAGCTGTCCGGTGTAATCCGTAATCTGCCCTGCAATGATATTCAGCAGGGTGGATTTTCCGCAGCCGCTGGGACCCACAATGGCAGCAAATTCTCCCGGATATATTTGAAACGAAATATTATCTAAGGCTTTTGTTTCGCCGGACAGGGTATGATAGGAATAGGAAAGAGACTCCAATGATAAAATAGGAGTATCTAATGTGTGTATTTTAAAATCCATAAAAACCTCCTTCGGAATGAAATATATAATAAAAAAGTGATTTTTCAGATAATTTAAGATATGAAATAAGTAAAAAAATGTTACATTATGTGTTTGAGACAAATACAAATGATTGCGTGAAAGAAACAAGGTTGCGAAGCAGGGTAAGATGTGATATTATAAAATGCAAATTTAATAATATTGGTGCCTAATTGGCAAAGAAATTATTATATGGATTATTGAGACGGTTCACCGGACAAAAAAGAGGAAGAATGGAGGAATTCACATATGGCACAGCTCTGGGGCGGAAGGTTTACCAAAGAAACGGATAAGTTAGTCTATAACTTTAATGCATCCATTTCTTTTGACCGGAAATTTTTCAAAGAAGATATTGAAGGCAGTATTGCACATGTTACCATGCTGGAAAAGCAGGGGATTCTTACGTTAGAGGAAAAGGATGTCATCGTGAAAGGGTTAACGCAGATTCGCCAGGATGTGGAAGACGGCAGTCTGGAGATTACTTCGGAATACGAAGACATTCACAGCTTTGTAGAAGCAAATCTGATAGGGCGAATCGGAGAGGTAGGAAAGAAGCTTCATACGGGAAGAAGCAGAAACGACCAGGTAGCTTTGGACATGAAGCTTTACGTGAGAAATCAGATTCTGGAAATCGATGGAGAAGTAAAGACACTGTTAAAAGTACTGCATAAGATTATGAAGGAAAATCTGGACACCTATATGCCCGGCTTTACCCATTTGCAAAAGGCACAGCCGGTTACACTGGCACACCATATAGGGGCTTATTTTGAAATGTTTAAACGAGACAGAAGCAGGCTTCGGGATATTTATGACCGCATGAATTTTTGTCCCTTAGGCAGCGGGGCACTGGCAGGAACCACCTATCCTTTAGACCGTTTTTATACGGCCTCTCTGCTGGGCTTTGAGGGACCCACGGACAACAGCATGGACAGCGTTTCGGACAGGGATTATGTGATTGAGCTTTTGGCGGCACTTTCCACCATTATGATGCATCTTAGCCGTTTCAGTGAAGAGGTGATTCTTTGGAATAGTAATGAATATGGATTTGTAGAGATTGATGATGCCTATTCTACCGGAAGCAGCATCATGCCGCAGAAAAAGAATCCGGACATTGCGGAGTTAGTCAGGGGAAAAACCGGAAGAGTATATGGTGCCCTGGTCTCTATTTTAACAACCATGAAGGGAATCCCGCTGGCATATAATAAAGATATGCAGGAAGATAAGGAGCTTACCTTTGATGCCATAGATACCGTAAAAGGATGCGTTGCCTTGTTTGGAGAAATGATGTCTTCCATGAAGTTTCGGAAGGACAGAATGAAAGAAAGTGCAGTGAAGGGCTTTACCAATGCCACAGATGCCGCAGATTATCTGGTAAAGAAGGGAGTACCTTTCAGGGATGCTCATGGAATCATAGGGCGGCTGGTGCTTTTTTGTATCGAAAAACAGACTTCCATTGATGCCTTAAGCCTGGAAGAATTAAAAGAAATCAGTCCGGTGTTTGAAGCCGATGTTTACCCTGAGCTTTCTCTGGAAGCCTGTGTGGAGAAACGTCTTACCCATGGAGCCTGCAGCAGGGCTGTTATGCAAAAGCAGATAGAGGAAAATGAAAAATACTTAAATGAAGGAGACTTAAACAAATGAGTGAAAAACTAAAAGTAGGAATTTTAGGCGGAACGGGGATGGTAGGACAGAGATTTATTTCCCTGTTGGAAAATCATCCATGGTTTGAGGTGACTACCATTGCCGCCAGCCCCAGAAGTGCCGGAAAAACATATCTTGAAGCAGTGGGAGACCGATGGAAAATGACAACTCCCATGCCGGAGGCTGTAAAAAATCTGGTGGTTATGAATGTAAATGAAGTTGAAAAAGTTGCGGCAGAGGTAGATTTTGTATTTAGTGCCGTAGATATGACAAAAGAAGAAATTAAGAAAATTGAAGAAGAATATGCGAAAACGGAGACTCCGGTAGTGTCTAACAACAGTGCACACCGCTGGACACCGGATGTACCCATGGTAGTACCGGAAATTAATCCCGAACATATGGAAGTGATTGAGTTTCAGAAAAAACGTCTTGGCACCACAAAGGGATTTGTGGCAGTTAAGCCCAACTGTTCCATCCAAAGCTATGCCCCGGTGCTGACAGCCTGGAAAGAATTTGAACCTACCGAAGTGGTAGCTACTACATATCAGGCGATTTCCGGTGCAGGAAAGACCTTTAAAGACTGGCCGGAAATGGAAGGAAATATTATCCCTTACATTGGCGGAGAGGAAGAAAAATCGGAAATGGAACCGCTTCGAATCTGGGGAAAAATCGAAGACGGCGTGATTAAACCTGCCAAAAGCCCCAATATTACCTGCCAGTGCATCAGAGTTCCGGTGTTAAATGGTCATACCGCTGCGGTATTTGTTAATTTTAAGAAAAAACCGACGAAGGAACAGTTGATTGAAAAATTGCGTCAGTTTAGCGGATTGCCACAGAAGCTGGAGCTTCCAAGTGCACCAAAGCATTTTATCCAGTATCTGGAAGAAGATGACAGACCACAGGTCAGTCTGGATGTAGATTATGAAAACGGTATGGGAATCAGTGTAGGCCGCATCCGCGAGGATAAGATTTATGATTATAAATTTGTAGGGCTTTCCCATAATACCATCAGGGGAGCCGCCGGAGGAGCCGTTCTTTGTGCGGAATTACTGAAAGCACAGGGTTATATTACAAAGAAATAAGACAAAAGAAGAAAAACAGGAAGGTAATTCAATGTTTACGGGGCGGGAAAAAGAGCTTTGGTATCTGAATGAATATTATAAAAAAGCGGGAACTCAGATTTTAATTGTATATGGACAAAAGGGAATCGGGAAAACCACCTTATTGGAGCATTTCATGGAAGGCAAAGAGTGCCTGTACTATGAAGCACTTCCCTGTTCATCAAGACAACAGCGGATTTTCATGGGAGACTGGTTAAAAAGCAAGGGAGCAGCCCTGCGGGAATGTCCTGAGTTTGAAGAACTGTTCTGGAAAGTTCTGGAAGGAGAACAGAAGAAAAAAATTCTGATTATTGATGAATTTCAGAATATGTGCAAGACAGACAATTCGTTTTTTGAAGCCCTTTCCCGGTTTATCGGCCGGGAAGAGAAAAAAGGGGATGTGTTTGTCATTCTTTGCAGCTCTTCCATCGGCTGGGTGGAAAATACCATGGTTTCCAGACTTGGTGCTTTGTCCAAAATGCTGGGAGGCTTTTATAAAGTCAAGGAATTGAAATATCAGGATTTTGTGAAGAATTTTCCAAGGTTTTCAAAAACAGACAGTATCGGTGCTTTTAGTGTGCTTGGCGGTGTACCGGGCTTATGGCAGTATTTTGATGATACATATCCGCTGCGGGAAAATATGGAAAAATTTATTTTACAAAACAGGGAAAGACTGTTTGATTACGGGTTACAGTATGTTTCCGAGGAACTGCGGGAAACCGCGGTATATAATACCCTGCTTACGGCATTGGCAGAAGGAAAGCATAAATTAAATGAACTGCATCTGTATACCGGATTTTCCAGGGCAAAAATCAGTGTGTATTTGAAAAATCTGATGCAGCTTGAAATTGTGGAAAAGGTTTTTTCGGTAGATACGAAAGGGCGTGAAAATACGCAAAAAGGAATTTACCGGATTATGCACCCTTACGTTCATTTTTATTATAAATATTTATTTCCGAATCAGACAAAGTTATTGTTTTTGGAAAAAGAAAGGTTTTATGAACAATATATAGAGCCTGATTTTCGTGACTTTGCGGCAGAATGTTACAAACGGGTCTGCTGTGAATTTATGGAAATGGAAAATAAAGAAGGAAGGCTTCCGGATGAGTTTGTTTATCTGGGACAATGGATTGGAAAGAAAGGAACCATTGATTTTCTTTTTCAGGGCGAAGAGGAAGAACTGCTGGCAGGTATCTGCAACTGGAAAGAAAACATGATGACTTACGAGGAATATCATAAATTTAAAGAATGTCAGGAAAGTGCGAAAATTAAAGCAGAATATGAAATCCTGTTTTCCGTGGGAACTTTTGATAACAGGCTGCGAGAAGAAGCGAAAAGAAATCCGAAACTTGCGTTGGTTTCTTTAGAACAGATGTAAGGTGTTTATGGGAAAAAAGTTAATTATAACAGAAAAGCCCAGTGTGGCAAGGGAATTTGCCAAGGCGTTAAACCAGAATATGAAATCAAGAGACGGCTATATCGAATCGGAGGATTACATTATTACCTGGTGTGTAGGCCATCTGGTAACCATGAGTTACCCGGATGCTTATGATGAGGGGCTGAAGCGTTGGAGTATGGATACTCTTCCCTTTATTCCAACAGAGTATAAATATGAAGTAATAGAAAATGTAAAAAAACAATTTAATATCGTAAAAAATCTGTTTCACAGAGAAGATGTTGAGGTTATCTATAATGCCGGGGACTCCGGTCGGGAAGGAGAATATATCCAGCGTCTGGTACTTATGATGGCAGGCTATAATGAAAAGGCAAGTCTCAAACGTATCTGGATTGACTCCCAGACGGAAGAGGAGATTTTAAGAGGCATCAGGGAAGCAAAGGACAGCAGAGAGTATGATAATTTAAGCAATGCCGCCTATCTTCGTGCAAAAGAAGACTATTTAATGGGAATTAATTTTTCCCGTGTCCTGACTCTGAAATATGGGTATGGGATAAGACAGTTTTTAAATCAGGATAAAATGGTAATTTCCGTAGGTCGTGTCATGACCTGTGTCCTAGGCATGGTAGTAAAAAGGGAACGGGAAATCAGGGACTTTGTAAAGACTCCTTTTTATCGTGTGGTGGCGGATGTTTTATTACAGGATAAAACCGTGGAGGGAGAATGGAAAAGTGTAGAAGGAAGTAAATATTTCCAATCTCCGCTTTTATATAAGGAAAACGGATTTTTAAAAGAGGAATCTGCCGTTGGGCTGATAGAAGAGTTGAAGGGCGGCAGGGAATTTCCGTTACCGGGAATCCTGGAAAATATAGAAAAGAAAAAAGAAACCAAAAATCCGCCCTTATTATATAATCTGGCAGAGCTGCAGAATGACTGTTCCCGATTCTTTAAATGCAGTCCTGATGAAACATTACGGATTGCACAGGAGCTTTATGAAAAGAAGATGACTACCTATCCCAGAACCGATGCCAGAGTGCTGTCAACAGCAGTGGCAAAAGAAATTACGAAAAATCTGTCGGGACTGAAACGGATTCCGCAGGTAGCAGAAAATGTAGATTGGATTCTGAATGAGGGCAAATATAAGTCTCTTGCAAAATCAAGATATGTAAATGACAAGCAGATTACGGACCATTATGCCATTATTCCCACAGGACAGGGATTAAATAATATGTCTGGTCTTTCACCATCGGCAGTAAAAGTCTATTCACTGATTGTCCGCAGATTCCTAAGCATTTTTTATCCGCCTGCAATATATCAGAGAGTTTCCCTTACCATAAAGCTACAGGAAGAAAGGTTCTTTTCTAACATTAAGGTACTGGCAGAAGAGGGGTATCTGGCTGTCTTAAAACCGCCTGTGGAAAGAAAAAAAGAACAGACGGAAGAAAAAGAAGAAGAGACAAAATATGATTTGTCCTTTTTGGAAGGTTTTAAGAAATTAAAAAAAGGGCAGGAAATTTCAGTGCAGAATCTGGAAATTAAAACCGGAGAGACCACACCGCCCAAACGTTATAATTCCGGCAGTATGATTCTTGCCATGGAAAATGCAGGCCAGCTGATTGAGGATGAAGAGCTTCGGGCACAGATTAAGGGAAGCGGTATCGGAACCTCTGCCACCAGGGCAGAAATTTTAAAGAAGCTGGTAGCTAACGGCTATCTGTCTTTAAATAAGAAAACACAGATTTTAACCCCTACACAGGTAGGAGAAATGATATATGAGGTGGTGGGATATTCCATACGGCCGCTTTTAAACCCGGAACTGACGGCAAGCTGGGAAAAAGGACTGACACTGGTTGCCGGAGGAGAAATTACACCGGATGAGTATATGCAGAAACTAAATGATTTTGTTTCCAGAAGAACCCTGGCGGTAAAAAGGCTTCGGCAGGATGATTTGCTGAACCGGTACCGGTATGTGGCTCAGTTTTATCAGAAGAAGGAAAAGAAACCAAAAGCTTAGTATGTTTATGGAAAAAAAGGAGAGAAGATGGAAAGCATTAAAATAAAAAATATGTTTACTTTGGAAGAAACCATGGCGGCTTCTTTGTTTGAAGGGGTAAGTTATCCATGGGAGGTTCTGCCAAAAATTGGAGAGTACATTATAGCCCTGGGAAATCAGCTTCCTGAGGATAAATATGAATTGAGGGGGGAGAATGTCTGGGTTGCAAAATCTGCGACTGTTTTTCCCAGTGCTTACATTCATGGTCCGGCAATTATAGATGAGGAGGCAGAGGTAAGACACTGTGCGTTTATCCGCGGTAATGCCATTGTGGGAAAAGGGGCAGTGGTAGGAAATTCCACAGAATTAAAGAATGTAATATTATTTAACAAAGTACAGGTGCCGCATTACAATTATGTGGGGGACAGTATTTTGGGATATAAGGCACATATGGGTGCCGGAAGTATTACTTCCAATGTTAAGAGTGATAAAACCCTGGTAAAGGTACATGGAGAAACAGACATGGAAACCGGACTTAAAAAATTTGGAGCCATGTTAGGCGATAATGTGGAGGTGGGATGTAATTCTGTTTTAAATCCCGGAACTGTTATCTGTCCGGATTCCAATATCTATCCTCTGTCCTGTGTCCGCGGCGTGGTGCCAAAGGGAAGCATTTATAAAAAGCAGGGCGAGGTTGTTAAAAAAACAGAACAAAATAGTTTTTAACCAAAAAAGAAATATTAGAAAAGAAATTTGTTGTTCTTAAAAAAATAAAGAAAAAGACTAGATTTTTTTGACGATTTATGAGAGAATAATTTTAGTATGATTGACAGATGTTTAACATTGAGAAACGAGAGATTAGCGTTTCTCCTTGTTTCGTGTCAAGAATTAAATGTAACTGTTACATACAACGGTTATGAGCATTTTT
>CAZDAT010000030.1:0-15205 GCA_964503695.1 uncultured Lachnospiraceae bacterium | reverse complement strand
CTTCACTTCCAAACGACTTATCCCCTGGGTAAATCAATTCCCTCATACCCACTCTGCGGAAACAGAAACACACATCTATTTTTGCTTCAAATTGGCAGAAACCTTTGAGTTACTGGGCTTTTCTCGTGAGCAGACATACCGTTTCCACATGATCTGTATACGGAAACAAATCCACCCCTCTCATCCTTTTCACCTCATACCCATTCTTTGTCAGGTACTTCAAATCTCTTGCGAGAGTTTCCGGATTGCAGGAAACATAAACAATTTTCTTGGGGCTGCATTTTATCACAGAGCTTAAGAAAGCCTCATCACTCCCGGCCCGGGGCGGGTCCATGAATACCACATCTATTTTTTCTCCCTGTTCTGCAAGCTGTACCATAAATTCTCCGGCATCCTTATGGTAAAATTCCACATTTTTAATTTCATTTCTCTTCGCATTGCTTACGGCATCTTTTACCGCATCTGCATTAAGCTCCACGCCGATAACTCGTTTTGCCCTGTCGGAGGCAATCATTCCAATGGTTCCGATTCCACAATAAGCATCCAACACTGTTTCTTTTCCGGTCAATCCGGCATAACTGATTGCAGTATCATACAGCTTCTTTGTCTGTACAGGATTAACCTGGTAAAATGATTTCGGAGAAATTTTAAATACTTTTTCACAAAGAATATCCTCGATATACCCTTTCCCATAAATCACCTGCTCCTTATCCCCCAGCACCATGCTGGTATTGCGGTTATTGACATTTACAACAATTGTCGTAATTTCAGGATGCTCTTTTAATAATGCTTTCACAAAATTATTTTTGGAGGGAAGAATGGGAGAACCAAGCACCAGAACAACCATAATCTGCCCTGTCTGATACCCAGTCCGAATCAGCACATGGCGGAGCAGACCATATCCGGTGTCTTCATCATAGGTTTTAATCTTAAAGGAACGAAGAAGCCCTTTGATAGTACGGATAATTGCCGTTGCCTTCTGATTTTCCAAAAAACAGCTTTCCACATCCACAACGCGATGTGTTTTTTCCTCATATACCCCCGCAATAGGGCGTTTTTTGGCATCCAGTCCAAATACGGCATGTACCTTATTCCGGTAGAAGTCTGGCTGTTCCATTCCGATGATTGGTTCTAACCTGCCAAATTCTCCTAATAATTCCTTTAAATTCTGCTGCTTTCTCTTAAGCTGCTTCTCATAAGGCATATCTATGAACTGACAGCCTCCGCATTTTTTACTGTAAGGACATCTGGAGCTGCCTTTCGAGGTTTTCATCTCTTTCTGTTTTTTCCCGCTTTCCTTAAATTTTACCCGTTTTTCTTCTTTTCTTCCCTGTGCCTCATTTTTTTCCACTTCTTTTCTTTTTCTGTTCTTTTCTTCTTTTTTCTTGCCGACTGCTTTTTTTACGCCTTTCTTATCATTCGGCTCCTTAAAATTTTTTTCTTCTGATATACTTTTACTTACTTTTCTTTTTTCTTCCTTCTTTTTTCCTTTTCCATAAACTGTATCCTGATTATTTTCTTTCAGCCAGTCCTGTTCCATCATTTTGAAAACACTTGTCCTTAAATCTTTTGCCATTATTTCACCTTTTCTGTTTCTATTCCTTTCCATCTGTTTACAAAACTTTTGATATCATAACATAAACCTTCCAACGTCTGCAATCATTTCACCCTGCCTCTGACAGACATCAACTTTTCTAAATCCATTATATCAAATATCTTCGTTTTCACAATCAAATTTATAATAAACAGTTCTATCTGATATGCAAAAAAATAATTTTCCAAATAAAAAATTAATAGTTAGCATATGTAATCACTTTCCAACTCCTGCATGACAGAAATATTCCGGCATAAATAATACCCGTTTTCCTCTTCCAGCACATATTTCATTTGTAACTGCAATACGGATTCCATCACCTGTTCTAAGGTAACTGTCTCTTCTTCCTTTTTTATTTCCTGATAAATGTCTTCCATACTTTTCATCTCCGTACCCAGTATCTTTATAATCTGCCTTTCCTGACCGGATAACTTAACGTTTACTTTTTCTTCTTTTTTTTCATATTTTACATTTAGTGCCGGGCATATTTCTTCTAAAAATTCATCCACAGATACGATAATTCCTGCTCCCTGACCAATCAGCTTATTACAGCCCCTGCTTAAAGAATCTGTCGCACGGCCCGGAACTGCATACACATCCTTTCCCTGTTCCAGAGCCATGTCAACCGTAATCTGTGTTCCGCTTTTTTCTCTGGATTCTACTACCACAACCATATCTGCCAGCCCGCTTATAATGCGGTTTCTTAAAGGAAACAGTCCGGCAGAGGGCTTTGTAAAGGGAAGATTTTCGGATATGAGACACCCTTCTTTTCCTAATCTTTCATAAAGCGGCCAGTTTTCCGGAGGATAACAGATTTCCACACCATTTCCCAAAACACCGATGCTTTCTCCCCCTTTTTCCAAAGCACTCCACTGGCTGATACCATCAATTCCTCTTGCCATGCCACTGACCACCACAATACCCATTTTTGCCAGTCGCTCTCCCAGTTCCTTAGCCATCTGCTTTCCATAACCGGAGCAGGCTCTTGCCCCTATCACAGCCACTGCAGGTTTTCTCAAAATCTCCTTTTTTCCTTTCAGATACAAAATGGGAGGAGCATCCTTGATTTTTTCAAGACCTTCAGGATAATCTTTTGTTCCCTTCCGCAGTAACTGTATCTTTTGTTCTTTAAGACGCTCCCACTCTTTTTCCAGATTCCATTGTTTCCGGCTTTCCTCCAAATTCTGTTTTTGCTTTGCACTTAATATTTTATCCAGGGAATGGCGTTGCAAATCTTTACAGTAATACAGCTCTTTTGACGGAAAGAGAGAAAAAAGCTTCTCCATAGTTTTATTTCCGATACCCGGCACATTATGAAGCCAGTAATCATACATTTCTTCCATTTTTCATATTTCCTTTCTTGTTACCCTTCTGAAATCTTTTCTCAAATCTCAAATCCCCGATAACATATAGCCTCCGTCAGATGCTTTTTTTGTATTACTTCACAACCTTCCAAATCCGCTATGGTCCTGGCTACCTTTAGAATCCTGTGGTAGGCCCTGGCACTTAATTTAAGCATATGGTACATCTGTTCCATAAATTTCATTTCTTCCGGCCCCAGTGCACAAAAAGTCTCTATATCCTTTGCAGATAAATCGGCATTAAAAAAATAGGAAGTTTTACAATATCTTTTTTCCTGTATTTTTCTTGCCTGCATCACCAGCTTCTTTAAGTCTCTGCTTCCGGTTTTGGTACTGCAACTTTGTAGCTGTGATAATTTCACCGCCTTTACTTCCACGCACAGGTCAATGCGGTCATACACAGGACCGGAAATTCGGCTCTGGTATTTTCGTATCTGTGCCTCTGAGCAGCGGCATCTTTCCCTGTCTGGATAAAAACCGCAGGGACAGGGATTCATGGCTGCCACAAGCATCACATTTGCGGGATAGGTCACACTTCCATAGCTTCTTGCAATCTGAACCTCTTTATCCTCCAGGGGCTGTCTTAAAATCTCTATATTTTCTCTTCCAAATTCAGGTAATTCATCTAAAAAAAGGATGCCCCTGTGACTAAGACTTAAGATTCCGGGCCGCGGAATCCTTCCTCCTCCTGCCAGAGCCTGACTTGATACGGTATGATGAGGATGTAAGAACGGTCTTTTCGTGATTAAAGGATGGCCGGCTTTCAAAAGCCCTGAAACACTATAGATTTTAGATACTTCCAGACTTTCTTCCAGGGTAAGTGGCGGCAGGATAGACGGCAGTCTTTTGGCTATCATGGTTTTTCCCGCCCCCGGAGTTCCCGTAAGCAAAAGGTTATGAAAACCTGCGGCTGCTATAACAGCTGCTCTTTTTGCCATTTCCTGTCCCCGGATGTCACTAAAATCCAGCTCTTTTTCTTCCCCCTCTTTTTGAAAAAGCTCTTTAATATCCAGTACCGTAGGCGGAATCATCTCATCTGCACCTGCATTTTCCTGATTCAGATATCCTATGGCTTCCGCAAAGGAAGTCACGCCGACAATTTTAATGCCTTCGATGACTGCTCCCTCCGGTGCATTTTCTTTCGGCAGAAGACACCGTTTTATTCCCTGCTCTTTTGCCATCGCCATGACAGGCAGGACTCCTTTTACCGGTTTTATTTCGCCATCCAGTCCCAGTTCCCCGATAAACAGGGTATCTGTAAGCACCTCTTCCTTCAGCATTTCCAGTGCCACCAGAACTCCCACGGCTATGGGTAAATCATAAGCAGAACCTTCTTTCCTTATATCTGCGGGCGAAATATTCACCGTAATCTTTCTTGGGGGCAGTTGAAAACCTGTATTTTTCATGGCAATCCGTACCCTTTCTTTTGCCTCCCTTACTTCATTCCCCAGGGAACCTACCATATCAAATCCCGGCATTCCCTGAAAAGCATCCACTTCCACCTGTGCCAAAAAGCTTGTAATCCCATGGAGCCCTCCTGACATTACCTTACAAAACATAACTTGTCCTCCTTGTATTTTTTATTTTCTTAACGAATTACGTGAAAAATATTTCAAATGCTTCTGATTTGGTTTAAAACTTCATGTGCGAAAGATAAAAATGAGGCTGTCTGGTTCAGACACTACATAACATCAAATACACAGCCCCATTTCCCACTGTCTTGTTTTAAAGATTTATTTATCTTTATATAGTATACACTCATTTTCTATTAAGTGCAACTCTCAATTTATATCCATTTCTCTTTTTTTACTTAATGCGGTCCTTAATTTTAATAATGCCTTTTTCTCAATCCTTGAAATATAGCTTCTGGAAATATTTAATTTCTCCCCCACTTCCCGCTGTGTCAGTTCTTTTTGTCCCCTCAGTCCAAACCGCATGATTAGAATCTGTCTTTCCCGTTCCTCCAGTATGGTGTCCAGATATTCCAGCATATCCTTCAAATCCTGGAATTTCTGCATCTCATCTGCCGTATCTGCCTGTTGTGCTTCAATAATATCCAAAAGATTAATTTCATTTCCCTCTTTATCTGTGCCGATAGGTTCGTATATGGAAACTTCTCTGGAGCACTTTTTTCTGGCCCTGAAATGCATTAAGATTTCATTTTCAATACATCTTGCCGCATAAGTTCCCAACTTCGATTTTTTATCTGAATCATAAGACATAATCGCCTTAATCAGTCCTACCGTTCCGATGGAAATCAAATCTTCCATTTCCACATCTGCACTCTGGTATTTTTTTGCAATATGAGCTACCAGGCGAAGATTTCTTTCTATCAGAATCTGTTTTGCCTCATCCCTTTTTTCCTCTCCTTGCCGAAGCTGTGCCAGATAAAAATCTTCCTCATTCTTCGTCAGCGGCTGCTGAAATGTCTGCAAAAAAAGGCCCCCCAAAAGTTCATTTATCCTATTCTATGAAAATAAACTTTTGAAAGTGCCTTTCCTATTTTAATTTATAAATTCCACAAATACATAATTACTGACATCTATTCCATGTTCTGTCAAAGCAATTCTATTTGTTTTTTCATGTCTTTCAAGCAATCCCAGTTTCATCAATTTTTCAATCTGTTTTCCATACACCTTCTTAAGGGAAATTCCGAATTCCTCTTCAAATTCTTCCTCACTGATTCCCTCCATCATGCGAAGTCCTAAAAACATAAATTCTTCCATACCATCATTTGTACTAAGGTCTGTAATTTCTTTTTCCCAGCTTTTATTACTATAAAGATACTCCTCCATGGAGGTCAGATTACTGATTCGCTGCATTTTTCTCTGCCAGGGCTCTTTTTCTTTTGTTGGTTCATACTTCTTTTCCAAAAGAGAAGCCGTCCCCAGACCAAGTCCCAGATATTCTTTTCGTTTCCAGTAGCCGATATTATGCCGGCACTCAAATCCCGGCAGGGCATAATTGGAAATTTCATATCTATGATATCCCTGCTTTTTTAAAAGTTCCTCTGTCATCTGATACATCGCCCGGTCCGCTTCTTCTGAAGGCAGACTAGCCTTCCCCTCACTTTCCGGCCCATACCACTGATAAAACAGGGTTCCCTCTTCAATTATCAGACTGTAGGCAGAGATGTGTTCCGGTCTTAATGCAAGCACCTTTTCCAGGGTCTCCTGATAGGACTGGCAGGTTTGTTCCGGTAATGCAGACATAATGTCAATATTTACGTTTTTAAATCCGGCTTCCCGGATCATATTCCAGCTTTCCAGAAAATCTTCCCAGATATGGATTCTTCCCAGCAGCTTAAGCTCTTCATCATTTGCAGACTGCATCCCCACACTTAACCGGTTGATTCCAAGTCTTTTATAGGTGAAAAGCTTTTCCTTGGTTACAGTTTTTGGATTCACCTCCATGGTAATCTCTGCATCCGGTAAAAGACGAAAGTTTTCTTTTATCTTTTCCATAATCATGGTAATTTCATTTTCCAAAAGCAGGGAAGGGGTTCCCCCTCCAAAAAAAACCGTATCTACTGCCCTGTCCCTGTACACAAGTGATTTATCACGCATCTCCCTGCATAAAGCCTGCACATATTCCTGTCGTGTTTCTCTGGTACATGGGTCTGATAAGAAATCACAATAGTTACACTTTTTTACACAAAAAGGTATGTGAAGATATAAACTCAGATTCTTCATAATCGCTCCTTTCTTTCGAAAAAAAGAAGATTGCGACAGACTTTTTATTTAATTTTCATCCAGTTTCAGAACACTCATAAAGGCCTTCTGTGGTATTTCCACACTGCCTATCTGACGCATTCTCTTCTTTCCTTCCTTTTGTTTTTCAAGCAGCTTCTTCTTACGGGTAATGTCACCGCCATAACATTTTGCAAGGACATCCTTACGAACTGCCTTTACGGTCTCTCTGGCGATTACTTTTCCGCCAATGGCTGCCTGAATTGGTATTTCAAACAAATGTCTTGGAATTTCTTCTTTCATTTTTTCACAGATTTTTCTGCCTCTTTCATAAGCACTGTCTTTATGGACAATAAAGGAAAGTGCATCCACTTCTTCTTTATTAATCAGGATATCCAGCTTGACCAGTTCAGACTGTTCATAGCCCTTCATTTCATAATCAAATGAGGCATATCCCTTGGAGCGGGATTTTAATGCATCAAAGAAATCATAAATAATTTCATTTAACGGCAGCTCATACCGAAGAACTGCTCTCGTTTCTTCGATATATTCCATTCCCAGATGGCGGCCCCGTCTTTCCTGGCACAATCCCATAATGGCACCGATAAATTCACTGGTCACCATAATCTCTGCCGTTACAATGGGTTCCTCCATATATTCAATTTCTGCCGGGTCGGGTAAATTAGAGGGGTTGGTTAATTCTATCATTTCCCCGTTATTTTTATGAACCCTGTAAATAACGCCCGGTGCTGTCGTTACCAAATCCAGATTATATTCCCTCTCCAGTCTTTCCTGGATAATTTCAAGATGCAAAAGACCCAGGAAACCACAGCGGAAACCAAATCCCAGGGCAATGGAGGTTTCCGGTTCAAAATGCAGGGAAGCATCATTTAACTGTAATTTTTCCAATGCATCCCGAAGGTCTGTATATTTTGCACTGTCTGCCGGATACATTCCGCAGTATACCATGGAATTTACCTTTTTGTATCCGGGCAGGGGCTCTTCGCAAGGATTTGACGCATCCGTAATGGTATCTCCCACTGCGGTATCTTTTACATTCTTGATGGATGCCGTAATATATCCTACCATTCCTGCGGATAATTCTTCACAGGGAATGAACTGACCTGCACCAAAGTAACCTACCTCGACAACCTCTGCCGTGGCACCGGTTGCCATCATCTTAATGGGAGTGCCTTTTCTTACTTTTCCCTCCATAATGCGGCAAAAAACAATGACTCCTTTGTACGAATCATACAGGGAATCAAAAATCAGTGCCTGCAGGGGATTATTACTGTCTCCCTTTGGTGCCGGTATTTTTTCCACAATCGCTTCCAGTACCTTATCAATATTAATCCCATTTTTTGCACTGATAAGCGGTGCATCATGGGCTTCAATTCCAATCACATCTTCAATTTCTTCCATTACCCGTTCCGGTTCGGCACTGGGTAAATCAATCTTATTGATGACCGGAAACACATCCAGGTCATGGTCCAGTGCCAGGTACACGTTGGCAAGGGTCTGGGCTTCAATTCCCTGTGCTGCGTCTACCACTAAAATTGCTCCGTCACAGGCAGCAAGGGCACGGCTTACTTCATAGTTAAAATCCACATGACCGGGAGTATCGATTAAGTTAAAAATATATTCTTCCCCATCCTTTGCCTTATAGATGGTTCTTACCGTCTGGGCTTTGATGGTAATTCCCCTCTCCCGTTCCAATTCCATGTTGTCTAAAACCTGAGCCTGCATTTCCCGGCTTGTAAGAAGACCCGTCTGTTCAATAATGCGGTCTGCCAGGGTAGATTTTCCATGGTCAATATGGGCTACGATACAAAAATTACGAATTTTACTCTGATCTATTACTGACATAGATTCCTCCGTTCTTTTTTATGAAATAGATGTCCGCCTTTCCTTCTTACAGAAACGGATTATAATATCTTCCCTGGTTGACAAACATCATGGCAATCGAAATTCCCATCATGATGACCCCCAGACAAATTCCCATATAATCCTTTTTTTTCATAGGCCGTTCCATAATCCAGGTTCTTTTTTTATGTTTTCCAAAACCTCTCAGCTCCATGGCATTGGAAATGGTTTCTATCCGCTGGATACTGGATAATACTAAGGGAAATAAAATGGCGGCTGAATTTTTAATTCTCTCTATCGTCTTTTCCTCTTTTCCCAGACTGATTCCCCTTGCCTGCTGTGCCTGGCTGATTTCCCGGTAATCCCTCTGAACGTCAGGAATATAGCGCAGGGCAATGGCAACCGCATAGCCGATACGGTAGCTGATGCCGATTTTATTCATACTGGCGGCAAATTCACTGGGATTTGTGGTCATGATAAACAATAATGCCACCGGAATCACTGCCATATATTTCATCAGGAAATTAAACATATAAAATAACTGTTCCACAGTAATTGAATATCTCCAGAAAAGCTCTGCCAATACATGTCTTGTACCATAAATCTCCACTCCCTGTTCCGGTGCAAATATATAGATACCGACAATATTGATTGCCATCAGCGTAAACATGAAAATCAGGGCAAAGCTGATTTCTTCCCATTTCAATTTGGATATTTTAAATAAAATACATCCGATGATAAACATTCCCACCAGCACCCTGGTATCATAAGTAATCATGGCACCGATGCTCCAGAAAAGGAAGAAAAACAGCTTTGTAGTTCCTGTCATCCCATGAATCAGGGAATCTCTTTCCACATAGGATAATGTAGCACTCATCAGCCTTCCTCCTTTCTGCTTCGTAATGCCCTGTCATAAAGAATAAATTTATGAATGTATTCCTTTGGCGGCAAACCACAGATTTTTGCCAGATTAAAAAGAGAGGTCTCTTTCAGGTTTGCCTTTGCTAACAATTCTTTATCAGCAAATAATTCTACCGGTGTGGTATCTGCAATCAGATGCCCATCGGAAAATACCAAACTACGATTGGTGTATTCCAACATCAAGTGCATATCGTGGGTAATCATAAGCACTGTAATGCCCTGTCGGTTCAGGTCTTTTAAAAATTCCATAATCTCAGTATAATGTCTGAAATCCTGTCCCGCCGTAGGCTCGTCTAAAATCAGCACCTTGGGATTCTGAACTAAAATGCTGGCAATGGTTACCCTTTTCTTCTGTCCGTAGCTTAATGCCGAAACAGGCCATTTGCGGAATTCATATAATCCGCAGATTTTCAATGTTTCGTGCACCCTTCGTTCAATTTCTTCTTTCGCAACATTCGCCACTTCCAAAGACAGTGCTACTTCATCAAATATCATGGGCTTACTTATCATCTGATTCGGGTTTTGCATGACATAACCTATGGTTCTGGCTCTTTCCTTAATACCTGCCCCGGTAATGTCCTTTCCTTTTAAAAGAATCAGACCCTCATCCTGTTTTTCAAAACCGCATAAAAGCTTTGCCAGTGTGGACTTTCCAGCTCCGTTTTTACCAACAATACTAAGCATTTCTCCTTCATGAATGTGAAAACTGATGTCATACAGATTGTATTTCTTTTCCACATAACCAAAACTGATATTTTCTACCGACAGTAACCGTTCTGCTTTTTCCTCGGGAAAATCCCATTTTTCCTGATAAAACCACTGTCTTACCTGTTCTTTCTGGGATTCGGAAAGCTGCAGCTTCTGGATTCTTTCTAACGGCATATCCTCCGTCAGGGTTACCTTTGCATATTTTAACGCAGTGATATAAAGAGGCTCCCTTATTCCCGCCTCTTCCAACAGGTCTGATGCAAACAGTGCACTGGGAGTCGTGTCACATACAATCTTTCCATCCTGCATTAAAATAATTCTATCTGCTCCCATATGGAGAGCATCCTCTAAACGATGTTCTATTATGACCACCGTAGTATTGGTTTCTTTTTGTATCTCATCAATCAGCTCCATGGCTTCTTTTCCGCTTGCCGGGTCCAGATTTGCCAGAGGCTCGTCAAACAAAAGAATGGGAACTTTATTTACCAGAACCCCTGCCAGCGAAACCCTTTGCTTTTGACCTCCGCTTAAAGCATGGGGTGCCGATTCTATCTTGTCCAGTAAATGAACCTTATCTGCTTCTTTTAAGGTGCGTCTTTTCAGCTCTTTAAGCTCGACCATGTCATTTTCCATGGCAAAGGCGATATCCTCCAGCACCGTCATGCCGATAAACTGTCCATCCGTATCCTGTAATACGGTTCCCACATACTGGCTCATCCCGAAAATTCCCATGTCCTTCGTCTCATGACCGCAGACCTTCAGGCTTCCCATGATTTCTCCAGGATAACTGAAAGGATTCAGTCCGTTCAGACAATGTGCCAGGGTACTTTTTCCGCATCCGGAGGGACCTACAATAATCACCCTTTCCCCTTTCTTGATGGAAAGGTTGATTCCGCTTACGGTAGGCTCTGCCTGTGAGCGGTATTTATATCCAAAATCTTTAAATTCTATCATCGTTTCTTTCAACATTTTTCTCCTGCCGGTTCCATACTGCTTTTATCATTTACATAGAGTTTTTGTAATTGTACGCAAAAGAATGGATTGCTGCCGTCGCTTTTGACAGCAACCCATTTTTCTTTTAGTTTTCCTTATTCAGGCTGCCTTCTTTTGTTCTTGTTTTTGCATAAGCTGCCAAAACAATGGTTCCCACAATGGCTGTAGAAATCATATTTGACACAGAAGCCACTGCTCCCTGGGCAAATAATTTTTCAATAGGCTCGTTATAGATTAAAATATCTAAAACGGGAGCTACCACTACCCATGCTGCAAGATGACCGATAATCTGAAAGATATTAAAGGTAAGAATCTGTTTTTTTCCAAACTCACCGGATTCAATATCAATCTTTTTCTTTGCCATACCTGCAATCAGGCCAAATACTCCTGATGCGATAATCCAGCTCCACCATGGAGAGCCCCAGGATAAGTCAATCAGGGTGTGACCGATAAATCCGCTTAAAATTCCAACAACCGGTCCATAGATGACACTAAATACACCTAAAATACCATACTGGATATTAATGGTCGTGTTTGGTACCGGACTTGGAATCGCCACAAATCTTCCCAACACGAAGAAAAGAGCCGCACCGATACCGATTGCTACAATACTTTTAATAGATAGTTGATTTTTGTTTTCCATATCTATCCCTCCTATGTAAATTACGTTGCTGTATTTTACAAATCCTTTTTGTAAAGCACATACACAGTTTACTATACACTATTTTACTTTTCAAAACAATTAGTTTTTTTCTTCTCCCGACAAAACCAGCGACAATACATGAGCCAGGGGCTTAAGGGCGGCAAAAATTTCTTCTTTGGTGTTTGTCTGGGCACCCAGCTCTATTAATAAGGTCTTGGGGCAAAGATGCATATTATAACGGTATGCCCGAAGATAAATATTTCTGGCAAAGCCGGGATAGTATTCATCACATGCCTTTTTCATCTGAAAAGAAAATGCCAGATTTTCTTTTAAATAAGGGTTTTTCAGATAAGAAATCTCTCCTTTTTCCCTGGTTCTTCCAAGACCGTTAAAAAACATTACCTTTGCAGTCTGTCTGCCCTGAATGTCAGTTACCAGTCTGGTTGTTTCCTCTACCGCATCTCTATGTAAATCAATCACCACCTGAATCTGGGGATTTTCTTCCAGAAGCTTTTCGATTTCCGGCAGGGCATTGGAATAGGCATAATCCCTGTTTTCCACATCGTACTTTCCTGTATGATGATACACTAAAAATCCATATTCTTCCAGATAAGTGGAAAGGAGCTCTCCTGCCCCCACAATGGTATCTTCCTCTTTTCCAGGCTCACTGTCTGCAAAGCTTTCCTGTGAGTGGGTATGATAAATCAATATCTGTGGTCCTGCTGCCTTTCTTTCAATGGTGCAGTCATAGGAAGCCAGACTCTCTGCATTCAAAAAAGATGCATCGGCCGCAGTGGTCGGGTCCACCGTATAAAACTGCTTAACAAATGCCTCCAGTTCCTTATAATCTTCCATATTATATTCCCTCTGCTTCCGGGTCTGCGGCTCAAACTCAGTTTTTTCCGTAAAATAAAACTCCTCCTTCGTTGCAAGGGCGGCCGTTTCGTTTTCCTTTTTCACCCATTCCTCCAGTTCTTCCCCCGATAGCACCGTCTGGTATCTCATCTTAAAATCCAGTGCACTTTCCGTTTTCACTTCCGGGGTCTTTCCGGGAAAGCTTTCTTCCTCCCATGCAAGCCCCCAAATCACAGAACCGCCATATATCATCTGCTTTGTAATACTTTCCTTTATGATTTCTTTTCCTAACCGGAAAAAATTTTCCTCTCCTTCTTTGCCCGGTCTGGTTCCCACAATGAAAACAATCAGAATTCCCAGAAAGACAGACCATTTCCTTAGTTTTATAAAAAGTTGTTTTTTCCCCATAGACAAGTATATGTTTCCGGGATTTCTTTTATGCCTCGTTTCTTTCCTCTTCAAACGTGAAGTTTAAGGCTTCCGCCAGTGTAAAGCTGACTCTTTTTATGGTGGCATCAATGTCTTTTGCAGTAACATACATATTCTGCAGTCCGCTTAATGCCATACTTTCCCTGGCTTTCAAAAACAAAGCTTCTTCCAGCTCCCTGTGCATTTTTTCCAAAGCATCCGCTACAATGGTTGCCGCATCCACCACGGTCGGCACCCCTATCGCAATCACCGGAACCTGTAAGCTTTCTTCATCTATGGCATTTCTGTGATTTCCCACACCGGAGCCGGGATGAATCCCTGTATTGCTAATCTGGATGGTGCGGTTTAACCTTTTGGTGCTTCTTGCCGCCAGGGCATCTACCACCACTACCGCATCCGGTCTGGTTTCCTGTACCACGCCTTTTACAATTTCTGCGGTTTCCATTCCGGTTTTTGCCATGACTCCCGGCACAATACAGCTGGTGACGGCAAGACTGTTTTTTCCTACCCCTAAGCTTCCATATTCCTGCATCATATGTCTGGATACGTACAAATGCTCTGCCACCGCAGGTCCTAAGGCATCGGCTGTTACATCCCGGTTTCCAAGTCCCACCACCAAGACCTGATAGGGGTTTTTTTGTTTCGGAAGCAGTTCTTTTAAATGACGGCTGATTTCCCTTGCCACCTCCTCATGATGTTCCCCCACATCGCTGTTTTCCCCGCATTCACACAGTCCCGGAACTTCCAGGGTAATATAGGTTCCTTTCGGCTTTCCCAAAAGCTTTGCACTGTTTTGTGTGGTAATCTGTACCTTGGTCACATGAATCCCCAGTTCTTTTTTTTCGTACTCCTTTACAATCACTCCCCTTAATTCACCATTGGCATCTTCCACAGATTCTCTTGCCTCTAATGCCAGGTCCGTTCTTACCTGAAAATATGCCATAATCTTCTTCCCCCATTTTTTAATAGCTTAAAGTTTCATCATCCGATGTTTTATGTTATTATGATTCATAAATAAAGAATATTTTATACGGATTTTTTTGAAATATATATTGACAGATTTCATTTCTTATCCTACAATAATATACGCGTGTTTACATCAAATCGTCCGTGTCCGGCTTTGATGTAATACTTACTAACAATCATATTATACATTTAGGAGGTGTAGGTCTTGGCTAACATTAAATCTGCAAAAAAGAGAATTTTAGTTAACAGAACAAAAGCTGAAAGAAATAAAGCAATCAGATCTGAAGTTAAAACAGCTATGAAAAAGGTATTTGCTGCTGTCGAAGCTAACGATAAGGAAGCTGCACAGGCTGCATTAACAGCTGCAACAGCTACTATTGATAAAGCAGCAACAAAGGGAGTTTACCACAAAAACAATGCTTCTAGAAAAGTATCTCGTTTAGCAACAGCTGTAAACAAACTTGCTTAATTTTGAATGGCATAATATAAACATATAAAAAACGACTCGTACCGTCAACGAGTCGTTTTTTTAATTTCTGCTATCATATCACGGCTTTGTTATCTTCTTCCGCCACCGCCGCCATGACTGAATCCGCCTGAAGAAACATGGTGTCCGCCGCCACCTCCTCCTCCGCCGCTGCCGGAAGGGGGAGCAATCTTTCTTCTGCTTACGGTTTTGGTAAGAAAGACATCCCGTCTTTCTCTCATGTCAGGCATGCCGTTTTTTACATAGGTTCTGGTTTCCAGTGTATTTTTCCCTTTTCTTTTGCCAAAATTTATAAAAAGGAAAATCATTCCGGCTGCAAGTCCTATCACCACAGAAAGGATGCCGCCCCAGTTTTCTCCGAAAGAATGCCGGGGATTCAAATGGTCTGCTGTCAGCTCTACAAAATATTCATAAGCATATGCCGGGTCTTCTTCTACATAATTTAAAAATTTTTGAATCACCCAGTCAATGTCATCAGAAGAAAACTGCTCCTGTGCTTTTCCGGAGGTTCCCATCCATGAATACACACTGCCATCAGCTTCCCGATACCAGTTATCCACCAAAATAACACCATCTCCATGAGGCTTATTAAATCCAAACTCCTTTTCATCATAAAAATTATCAGCATATACCATGGTGTACTGATATGGTTTTACGTACCCTATGATGTCCTCATAGCTTTTGGCATAATCTTTG
>CAZDAT010000029.1:0-15304 GCA_964503695.1 uncultured Lachnospiraceae bacterium | reverse complement strand
GTTTCTGACATAATACGTTCGTTAATTTCAGGCGGAATTTCTCCTAAATCTTCCAGAATTTCCAGAATTGAGAACTTTCTGGCTTCACATCTGCCCTGTTCCATACCGATGGCAATACCATCCTGCTTGCCCTGTTCTATACCGATGGCCATACCATCCTGTTTGCCCCGTTCCATACCAATGGCAATGCCATCATCCACTCCGTTCTGGTATTCGGCTTCCCGAAACATTTTCCATTCTTTTTCTGCATCAAATTCAAATATACTCACGGCAATTGCCTCCGCCCGGTTTTTTATTAAAAAGTCTTTCAGAATGCCCTCATTAATGCATTCCGTGACCGCTTTTTCCACAGCTTCTTTTAAAGGAAGTTTGTGTTTGTCTGTGTATTTTCTGATTCGTTCTATGTAGAGCATGTATTCCTTTAATGTCTGACAAATGTTTTTAACACTAAAATATCACATTTTGTTTGAAAAAAACAACAAAAATTTTAAATTTGGACAAAAAGAAAATGAAACAATGACAAAAAATCTTAACATTTTCTAAAGATACCACTGGCACTATTCCTAAGAACTTGGTAGAATAAAGAAAAAAATGCAGTAAAAAATACAATTTGGATAACGTGAGGTAGCAGTATGCAGGAAGTTTTTGGAACCATTAATAAAGTCTTTTCTTTTGTAGGACCACTGTCAGATTTTTTGTGGGATTTTCCCACGAATTTTGAATGGTATCGTAATATCCCTTTGCTGGGGAATTTTTCCTTTGCCATAATTTTACTGCTTGGTTCCGGGATGTATTTTAGTTTCCGGCTGGGCTTTATTCAGATAACAGGATTTAAAAAAGGTCTCCGGATTATGACACGAAGGAAAAGTGCAGATACCGGAATTACGCCTCTGGCGGCATTTTTATTAAGCTCTGCCATGCGTGTGGGACCGGGAAATATTCTGGGCGTGACGGGAGCCATTGCCGTAGGGGGACCGGGAGCCATCTTCTGGATGTGGGTTTCTGCTTTCTTTGGAATGGCAGTGGCGTATATGGAAGCGGTTCTGGCACAGATTTTTAAAGAAAAAAAGGAAGATGAATTTGTGGGAGGGCTTCCCTTTTACGGCCGTAAGCTTTTAGGCAATAAAGTATGGGTAGGTGTCTTCTTATCGGTTCTTTACATATTGTATGCACTTTGCTGTCTCCCGGCACAGGGCTTTAACGTGGTGTCTTCCATCGGAAGGATGGCAGAGATTGTAACCGGAACCACCATTGCAACGGATGCGGTATTTTATTATGTGGTGGGTGCCCTGACTATAATAATAACGGCTGTTATTGCATTCGGCGGTATTAAAAAAGTCTCTAAATGGACCGACCGGATGGTACCGGTAATGGCAGTGCTGTACATTGCAACGGTGCTGGTACTGATTGTATTAAATCTAAATGCGGTTCCGTATTTTTTCAAGGCAGTGTTCGTGGGGGCTTTGAAACCGGAGGCGGTATTCGGAGGTCTTTTTGGTACGGTTCTGGCACAGGGCGTAAAAAGAGGGCTTATGTCCAACGAAGCAGGACAGGGAACCATTACCATGTCTGCCGCAGCCGCAGATGCAAAGCATCCTTGTGAACAGGGACTGTTAGCCGCCATCGGAGTATTCCTTGATACCATGGTTATCTGTACCCTGTCCGGCTTTGTGGTAGTCATGGCACATTGCTGGGATGGGGCAGATGCCGAAAAGTGGTTTCTTATGGATAAGCTTCCCAAATTCACGGAATCCATTGCAGTCTTGACACCGGGAACAGCCGCCAATGCAGCAGTAACCTTCATTG
Source organism: uncultured Lachnospiraceae bacterium (assembly GCA_964503695.1). Taxonomy (GTDB): domain Bacteria; phylum Bacillota; class Clostridia; order Lachnospirales; family Lachnospiraceae; genus SFDP01. The sequence continues at coordinate 13,498 of CAZDAT010000029.1, read as the reverse complement.
TGACCTTATGCTTTTGCCTGTTTGCATATACCTGCCTTTTGGGAATGATTAGTTTTTCGGAAATTGCGGCAAACCGGATAAGCCAGAAAAAAGGATTTATCCACGGAGTGCGTATTGCATCCCTTCTGGTAGCAGGTTTTGGAATCCTGTGTAATATTGCAGGTCTGGAGCTGGGAAATCTGTGGGCGTTTTCCGATTTGGGAAATATTCTGATTGTATTTTTCAATGTTCCCATTATTTATGTCGGTGCAGGCTGTGTTTATCGGGCAACAAAGCATTTTAAAGAACAGGAAGAAAGCGGGTTTACCGCAGATGTTATAGGAAGAAATGATTTAGAATATTGGAAATAAGAAGGCATCCGTTTTGTGTCAATTGTCAAAAGTGATAAAATTTTGTGCGAAAAAAGAAAAAACGAATTGCAAGTGCACAAAAAAAGAAGTATAATATTGACGTATATGAAGTGTAATAGTAAGGAGATGCCGATTCATGAAACAGAAGGTTGCTACGCGACTGGCTCTGATTATAGGAACCACAATGGCGGTAATTTTGATGCTGAATTTATTAATACAGAGAAACGAAGCACTCCTGCATATGCAGGAGCATTCCATACTGGTGATTCAGCAGATTGAGCACATATTAAAAAGAAACGAACAGGAAATCTTGAAGAAGAATGAAGTGCGTTATATGATTTCCCAGATGCCGGTATCGGAAGGCAGTGCCTATTATGTCATTGATAAGGAAAGCGGAAAAATTGTCGGGGCAACCGATTCCAAGCTTGTTAATAAAGCTTCGGATGATATCTTTGGAGATTTGGAAAAGGGCTGGAAAGACGGCAAGGTTGTGAAGTCCCAGAAGGAAAATAAATATTATTATTTTACCGCGACGAAAAAATATTACATCGGTGTTTCACAGGTGGAAGACGTTGTTTTTGAGAGTCTTTCCAGAAACATGGGTCAGCTCATGCTGTATCTGTTTGCCGCGGCCTATGTTATGATACTGGTCTGCGTTTTCATGATAGACAAGCTGATTATCCGCGGAGTGGATGAGATTGTAGATGGAGTGGAAGCCATTACCAATGGGGAATTTAATACGGTCATCAGTGTCGACAGCTCCCCGGAATTAAAGAGGCTGAGTGAGAACATTAATCACATGACAGGAAGTCTCCTGGAACAGAATACCAAGATTACGCGGGTCTTAAAAATGGTGGATGTGCTGTTGGTAATCTATGAATACGGTAAGGAGAATAATAAAGTCACTGCCACAGGCAAAATCGGTGCGGTACTGATGCTGTCAGAGGAAGAGACGGAAAGGCTTTTAAAAAGTAAAGAACTGTTTGAAGAAAAGATTGAAAGCATCAAAAAGCATCCGGTGGAAGGAATGAAAAAGATATATAAGCTTCCGGCGGAGACGGAATGTTACTTACAGATTGATACCTTTAAAAATCAGCAGAATGAGTTTGGTATTATCATGGACGTGACGGAAGATGTCATTGAAAAGCTGGACATCCAGAAGGAAAGGGATTACGATTTATTAACCGGGCTTATGACAAGAAGGGCATTTTACCGGAAAATGAAGAAGCTGTATGAGAAGCCGGAGCAGATAAAAAATGCAGTCATGCTTATGTGTGATTTAGACGGGCTGAAAGGCTTTAACGATACCTATGGTCATGCCAATGGGGATAAGGCAATTAAAAAAGCCGCAGAAATCATATCCTGCATACAGGAGCAGAATATTGAAACCTGCAGACTGAGTGGCGACGAGTTTGCATGCTTTATTTATGGCGGAGAAAATGAAGAGTTTTTGAGATATAAGATACAGCAGATTTATGAAACCATGATAACCGCGGAAATCGAAATCTATGATAAAAAAGTCCCGGTCCGTTTGTCCGGCGGATATGTTTTTGGTACGGAATATCCGGAAGAGCTTGATGTGCTGTTAAAAAAAGCGGATTTGGCATTGTATGAATCCAAAGAAAACGGAAGGGCAAGATTTACAGAATATAAAGGAGAATAAAAACGGCAGAAGTAAAAGAAAAATTGTTAAATATTACTAAAAGAAATCCCTTTAGTTTTTCACATCTGCCGTTGACAAAACGCGAGTTTTTGCTATAATAATATACATCTGTGTGCTTGATGCGTACAAAAATGCAATGGACATGATTAGTGTTCATTGTTTTTTGTATTTGAGCATTTTAACACAACAACGTGGCGATACATTAAAAGGAGCAGAATTTGAAAAAGAAGTATATCAAAGATTATGTATCCGATGGAAAAGGGGACTACAGGTATCGGGGAAAATATTATATTACCCGCCTGTCAGTAAAAGAACAAAAAAAAGAGGGGCTGATACAGATGGTATACAGCATTGCCTGTTTTTTAATTATCTTTCTGGCGTTAAGCATTCCCTGCCAGGGGAACCGTACCATATATGTGGTGATTCCCATGGAGCTTACCTTAATTTGCCAGGCATATTTTTTGTCGGGAAGTCTGGCACTGGCAAGGTGGGATAATACAGAGGGCAGGATGGAACAGAAGGATTACGATAAGATGTACCAGGGCCCCATACAGGTTCTGACCATAGCCATGCTTCTTTATCTGTTCAGTCTTGGCGGACAGGTAATTGGTCTGTTTACAAATTCTGAGACGGACAGCCGCGGTGATGTATTTTTTTGTCTGTTATTAATACTGATTCTGGTGATGTCAGTTGTCATGTGGAACCGTAAGAGACAGGAAATGCATCTGGTAACAGAAGAAACGGTGTTAAAAAAACAGCAGGCACATTAGTTGTTATGATATGAGAATTCTTTCTATTATAAAATGGCAAAGGATTTTTATATAAAGTAAGAAAGCAAGAGTTATTAATTCATAACTCTAGGAAAGTATGTTACATACTTTCAAAAAATTTAACAGGAGGAAAATATTATGAAAAAAAGATTGCTTTCCATGCTGTTGGCATGCACGATGGTAGTCGGTTTATTATCCGGCTGCGGCAGCTCCAGCACAGATTCTGATTCTGCTACAGAAACAGAAAAAACAGAAACCACTGAAACAGCAGAAACTTCTGAAAGCGGAGACACTCCGTTAGTAGTCGGATATGCTCCTTTCAGCAGCAAATTCTCTCCGTTCTTCCATGAGACAGCTTATGACGAAGACGCAACCATGATGACACAGGTCTTATTAATTGATAATGACCGTCAGGGTGCCATGATTTACAATGGTATCGAGGGAGAAACCAACAATTACAATGGTACAGACTATACCTACACAGGTATTGCTGACTTTGTAGTAACTGAAAATGAAGATGGTACAGTTTATTATGACATCAAGTTAAGAGACGATGTGAAATTCTCTGATGGAGAAAGCTTAACAGCAGATGACGTAATTTTTACCATGTATGTACTTTGCGACCCTACTTACGATGGTAATGCTTCTTTACATGCACAGCCAATCGAAGGTCTGGAAGCTTACCGTTCCGGTGTTGACGTTCGCTACAAATTAATTGCAGCAGCAGGCAATGGCGGATATGAAGCAAATGATTTCTATACAGAAGAACAGTACAACAACTTCTGGAATGCATTCAACACCATTGGTGAAGAATTTGCACAGGAAATCGTAGACTACTGTATCGAAGCCGGTGCAGCTACAGATGTAGCCACAGCAGCAGCACAGTGGGGATTTGGCGGACTTGCAGCAGATGCAACAGCAGCAGATTTCTTCAATGCGATTGCAGAACAGTACGGATATGACATCAAAGAAATGGATGCAGAAACAGCAGGTATGGAATTTTCCGCAACTGTACTTGAAAATGCAGGAACAGATATGCAGGAAGCAGTTCAGACAGGAGAATCTGCACCAAACATCACAGGTATCCAGAAAATTGATGACTACAACTTACGTGTGGTTATGACACAGGTAGACGCAACCAGCATTTACCAGTTTGGTTTTGAAGTAGCTCCAATGCACTACTATGGTGATGCAAGCCTTTACGATTATGACAACAACTCCTTTGGTTTTGCAAAAGGTGATTTAAGCTTAATCCGTTCCAAGACAACACAGCCCATGGGTGCAGGTCCTTACAAATTTGTGAAGTTTGAAAATGGTGTTATCAACTATGAAGCAAACGAATACTACTACAAGGGCGAACCGAAAACAAAATATGTAAACTTCCTTGAAACCCAGGAAGCAGATAAATTAAACGGTGTAATTACAGGAACTGTTGACCTTACAGACCCAAGCTTTGATAAAGATACTGTAGCAGCCATCGAAAAAGCAAACGGCGGTGAATTAAATGGTTCTGCAATTACCGTAAGCACAGTAGATAACTTAGGTTATGGTTATATCGGTATGAATGCGGAAGTTATGAGCGTAGGCGGACAGAAGGATTCTGAAGCCAGCAAGAACTTACGTAAAGCATTCGGTACTATCTTCTCTGTATACCGTAATGTATCTATTGACTCTTACTACGGAGACCTTGCATCTGTAATTAACTATCCGATTTCCAATACATCCTGGGCAGCACCACAGTCCACAGACGAAGGATATAAGATTGCATTCTCTACAGATGTAAATGGAAATGATATCTACACATCCGACATGGATGATGAAGCAAAATACGCAGCAGCAAAAGAAGCAGCTTTAGGCTTCTTTGAAGCAGCAGGTTATACCGTAGCTGACGGTAAAGTAACAGCAGCTCCGGAAGGTGCAGAAATGGAATACGAATTATTAATTCCTGCTGACGGTGCCGGAGACCATCCTTCTTTCATGATTTGTACTCTTGCAAAAGAAGCACTGGCTGAACTCGGCATTAACTTAATCGTAACTGACTTAACTCAGTCTACAGACCTTTGGACAGCTCTGGAAGCAGGAACCTGTGCTATGTGGGCAGCAGCATGGGGAGCAACCATCGACCCGGATATGTTCCAGATTTATCATCCGGAAGGCGGTTCCAACTATATGTATGACATCGATGATGCAAAGCTTACACAGTTAATCATGGATGCACGTACAACAACAGACCAGTCCTTCAGAAAATTAATGTACAAGGAATGTCTTGACATTATTATTGACTGGGCAGTAGAAATTCCTGTATACCAGAGACAGAATGCATTTGTATTCAGTACAGAACGTATCAACATGGATACAGTAGCTTCTGACATTACTACATTCTATGACTGGTTGAAGGAAATCGAAACTATTGAATTAAATTAAGTTTTGGGAATAAAGAAAGCGGAACCGGCAGTCACAGCTCATGTGACTGCGTTCCGGTTATTTCCTTACATGAAGGGTAGCAGGCTGCCGTAACACATACGGCAGCTAACTGCGTACCTGGCAACGACTTCAAGAGGCGGTGGAATCGCTGCTTGATACGCAGTCAGAGCTTACATGGGATAGAGATATCCGTATCTTATGAAGACTACAAAAAGCAGAGAGTATCTGGTAGTTACCGTAAGAATAAAAAACGAATGGAGGAAAGAAAAGTGCGTAAATACGTAACAAAAAGAATTTTAACATCGGTTGTGATTTTGTTTTTCGTGGCATTGATTATTTATACATTAATGCGTTGCCTGCCTACTTCCTATATTGAAGCGGTAGCAAGAGAAAAATCCATGCAGCCGGGAAGCAAGAGCTTTGAAGAGTGGATGGAACAGCTGACTGCCATGTATAACATGGACAAAGGCATTATTCAGGGATATTTTTCCTGGTTAGGAACCATGTTCAGAGGTGAATTTGGTGACAGCTGGAAATGGACCATGCCGGTAGTGGATAAATTTAAAGATACTGTATGGGTATCTTTTGTAATGGGCGGAATTGCTTTTATCTTGGAAGTAATCATTGCCATTCCTTTGGGAATTGTTGCAGCAACAAAACAGTACAGCAAGGCAGACTATACGATTTCCGTAGTGGCACTTGCAGGTATTTCTTTACCTACGTTTTTCTTTGCTTCTTTGTTAAAATTAGTCTTTTCCGTAAAATTAGGCTGGTTTGACTTATATGGTCTGGTAGGGCGTAATTATGAATATCTGGATTCCTTCGGAAAAGTGATGGATAAGGCGAATCATCTGGTGCTTCCGGTAATTACCTTAGTGGTTGTCAGCATGGGTTCCCTGATGCGTTATACCCGTACCAATATGCTGGAGGTATTAAATGCAGATTATATCAGAACCGCAAGGGCAAAGGGGTTAAGTGAAAAGAAGGTTATCTATCATCATGCTTTCCGCAACACTCTGATTCCTACCGTAACTATTTTGGGAGGTTCCCTGCCCGGATTATTTTCCGGTGCCCTGATTACGGAGACTTTATTTGGTATTCCGGGAATCGGTTATGCTTCTTATTATTCCATGACAGCAGGAGATATTCCATTCTCCATGTTCTATCTGGTATTTTTAGCAATGATGACACTACTTGGCAACTTGATTACAGACGTTTTATATGCGGTCGTTGACCCTCGTGTCAGAGTATCATAGAAGGGAGGAATGAAATATGCGTGATAATATGGAAAATACGAAACAGTCGGAAGAACAGTACGCGTTAGACGATGAACGTCGTGTAAAAGTGCTTTCGCCGGGAGCCATGGTTGCAAAACGTTTCTTTCGAAACCGTCTTGCAGTTACCGGACTTGGAATTTTGATTTTTATGTTCTTATTTTCTTTTGTCGGGGGTATGATTTCTCCTTATGAAGAAGATGAAGTTTTTTATCGTGTGGACTACCAGAAAAAAGAGTATGCGGGAGTCATCGAAAATGATGAGCTTCGATTTGCCAGTGCAGAGGCAGAGGTAGAATTTAACGGAATTGTACAGGCTCAGACCATGCTTGCAATTCAGAAAAAAACCGAAGAATTTACTTATGATGATATAGATTATACCGTATTAAAGGAAGGGGAAGACTTCTATTCCGTATACAGCGGCGGACAGTTAATCGGTATCGGATTTAAGAGTATTATCAATTCCACAACTGACGGCGAAAAAATCCCGTTTGAATTACAGTACAATGCCTTAAAGGCATTTGCCAATGATGAGAGGGAATTTGAGGTTTCCGGCGTGTCTTATCAGTTAGACGAAGACGGTATGGTTACAAAGGATGGTACCGAGGTAGCTTATATCAGTAATTATATTGTACAGGCAGTAATGTCGGATGTGGTGCTTTCCAAGGAATTTAAGAACCGTGCAACAGAAGCCATTGAAGCCGGGGAAGAGATTTTTGTATATACCGGAGATGACGGAGTGGAATATGAATATCCCATTACCTATGATGCTTCCAAGAAAACCTGGTCCATCTTACAGGAAAAAGAAACCAGAATCTTTGATACCTATTCTGCTCCAAGCAAGGAACACTGGTTAGGAACGGATAAAAACGGTATGGATATGCTGACCCGTATTATGTATGGCGGCCGGGTATCTTTGATTATTGGTTTTATCGTTGTAATCATCGAAACTGCCCTCGGAGTTGTACTGGGCGGTATTGCCGGATATTTCGGCGGCTGGGTAGATAATCTGATTATGCGTCTTGTGGATATTTTCTATTGTATTCCAAGTATGCCGGTTATCATTATCCTGGGTGCAGCCATGGACGGAATGCGTGTAGAGCCGCAAATCAGAATGTTATTCTTAATGCTCCTCCTTGGAGTGTTAGGCTGGGCATCCATCGCCCGTCTGGTGCGTGGTCAGATTCTTTCTCTTCGTGAACAGGAATTTATGACAGCAACAGAAGCCTGTGGTATCAGTGTTAAGAACCGTATTTTTAAGCATCTGATTCCGAACGTAATTCCACAGTTGATTGTAAACTGTACCATGGCACTGGGTTCTACCATTATTACGGAATCCACCTTATCATTCCTGGGACTGGGTGTAAAATTCCCATTTGCATCCTGGGGAAATATTATCAATGACGTAAACGATACGTATGTACTTACCACATACTGGTTTATCTGGATTCCTGCAGGTGTATGTCTGTTATTAACTGTATTGGCATTTAATATTTTAGGGGATGGTCTTCGTGATGCATTCGACCCTAAGATGAAGAGATAGAAAGGAGAGGAAACATGGCTAAGAAGAAACAGGAAGGTTATCTCTCCGCAAAAGAATCCAGAAGGATTTCCAGAGAGAACCGTAAGATTACAGACCAGTTTGAAAAAAAGAGAAAACGTAAAAATGTTCCGGAATCAGAATATACCACAACCATGAAAAATCCGGACAATGTATTGGAAATTGACAATCTTCACACTTACTTTTTTACCGATGCGGGAACCGTAAAGAGTGTAAACGGAGTAAGCTTTGAGGTACCCACCGGAAAGACCGTAGGTGTAGTAGGAGAATCCGGCTGTGGTAAATCCGTTACCAGTCTTTCCATCATGCAGCTTGTACAAAGACCGCAGGGACAGACCGTAGAGGGAGAAATCCGTTTAAACATGGGAGACGGCAGTGCGTATAACATTGTAAATACTCCCAATGAGAAAATGCAGAAGATTCGCGGAAAAAATGTTTCCATGATTTTCCAGGAGCCTATGACTTCCCTAAATCCGGTCTTCAGAATCGGAGCACAGGTGGATGAGGTTATCTCACTTCACAATCCGGACATGAGTAAGGAGGATGTAAAGGCAAGAACCATTGAAATGCTGGAGCTGGTAGGAATTGCCAACAGCGAGGGTGTTTATAGAATGTTCCCTCACGAATTATCCGGTGGTATGAGACAGCGTATTGTCATTGCCATGGGACTTGCATGTAATCCGAGACTGATTATTGCAGACGAGCCTACCACAGCTCTTGACGTAACCATACAGGCACAGATTCTGGATTTACTTCGTGACTTAAAGGATAAGATTAACAGCTCTATCATGTTAATCACCCATGACCTTGGTGTCATTGCAGAAATGGCAGATTTCGTGGTGGTTATGTATGCAGGCCGCGTGGTAGAAAAAGGTACTGCCACAGATATTTTTAAAAATCCATGCCATCCTTACACCATCGGGCTTATGAATTCCAAACCCATGGTAGGAAAGAAGGTAGACCGTTTATATAGTATTCCGGGTAAGGTTCCGAACCCTATTGATATGCCCGATTACTGTTATTTTAAAGACCGTTGTGAGATGTGTGTAGAGCAGTGTAACGGGGCATATCCCGACATGATTAAATTAAGCGATACCCATTATGTAAGCTGTTACAGACATTACAATGCAGGAAAGGAGGAAAAGTAAAATGTCAGATAACGAACAGATGACAGAAGTGAAGGATGGAGATGTATTATTAGAAGTCCGTAATTTAAAAAAATACTTTCCGATTAAAACTGCACTGGGAACCCAGAAAGGGGCTGTAAAAGCAGTAGATGACGTATCTTTTTCCATTAAAAAGGGAACTACCATGGGACTGGTAGGAGAATCCGGCTGTGGTAAATCCACCACCGGAAGAACCATTTTACGTCTCCTTGAAAAAACAGACGGAGAAGTTATTTTTAACGGACAGGATATCGGTAAGCTTTCCAAAAAGGAGCTGAGAAATTTACGTACCAAAATGCAGATTATCTTTCAGGATCCTTATTCTTCTCTTTCTCCCAGACTTCCTGTGGGAGAAATTATCGGGGAAGCAGTAAGAGAGCATGGACTGGTTCCAAAAGACCAGCTGGATGATTATGTAACTAAGATTATGCTTTCCTGCGGATTGCAGCCCTATCACAAAGACCGTTATCCTCATGAATTTTCCGGCGGACAAAGACAGCGTATCTGTATTGCCAGGGCCATCGCCTTAAATCCGGATTTCATTGTGTGTGACGAACCGGTATCTGCCCTGGATGTATCAATCCAGGCACAGGTAATTAATCTGCTGAAGGATTTGCAGGAAGAAAGAGATTTGACGTATTTATTTATCTCTCACGATTTATCTGTCGTAGAGCATATCTCTGACGTGGTCGGAGTTATGTATCTGGGGGGGCTTGTAGAAGTGGGAACCACAGAGGACATTTTTGCAAATCCTCTGCATCCTTATACAAAAGCACTGTTTAGTGCCATCCCGATGCCTGACCCGGATATGAAGACAGAACGTATTATTCTGGAAGGAAGCATCCCTTCCCCGGCAAATCCGCCGTCAGGATGTAAATTCCATACCAGATGTTCCCAGTGTATGGAACGATGCAAAACAGAAGTTCCTGTGGAAAAGGACATGGGCAACGGACATATGGTAAGATGTCATTTATATGATGAATAAGCTGGCATAAAAGTAATGTAAAGACTGGCTTAAAAAAAGCAGCATACAATATCAGAATAGCTTCCCCGCTTCTTTGGTGAAGGCTGTTGTCTTTGATATTTATGCTGCTTTCTTTCGATAAGTGAAAATGGATGCCAAATCATCCTTACATGGAGGAAAGGTAGAAAAGAATGAATAAAAACGAATATGAATTTCAATATCCCGAATTTCAGGAGGAAGAGGAAGAAAGACCCTCTTACATGGAAGAACCCAGACTGACCTTTGGTGAAAGTCTGCATTATATGCTTGGTGCTGTTTCGGCAGGGCTTGTGATTGCAGGGGTGTTTTTACTGGCGGCATTTATATTTATACTCTTTTGTATTAAGGTGTGGTTATAAGTGATAGAAAAAGAAACAGCATTCTGTATAATAAAGTGATTGGGAATCAAAGACTTTATTTGTACGGAATGCTGTTTTGGGATTTTTTATAACGGCTGTAACTTAGCTTAAGAGTGCTTCCAGCTCCTCAATGGTTTCGTCAAAGACCTTCAGGGCGGATTTTACCGTTTCGGGGTCATCCAGGTTGACTCCTGCCACACGTAATTCCTCCACCGGATAATCACTTCCTCCAAGACTTAAGAATTTCAGATAATCGGAGGCATCTTTAGTTTCAAGAATCCGGTTGGCAATGGCAACGGCACTGGAGAAACCGGTAGCATATTTATACACATAGAATGCATTATAAAAATGAGGTACATAGGACCATTCATATTTCATGATTTCAGGGACATCAGCTCCGTCATAATATAATTTCAGCAGGTTTTCATAAACCTCACATACGGAATCCGGAGTCAGCGGAGTTCCTTCTTCATACATCTGGTGGGTCTTATATTCAAACTCTGCAAATAAGGTCTGGCGGAAAATGGTGGTTCTGAAGCCTTCCAGAAAATGGTTTAAAATATATGCCCGGCGTTTCGGGTCTTTTTCCACACTTAACAAATATTTGGTTAATAATACTTCGTTGCAGGTAGAAGCCACCTCTGCCACCATGATGCGGTAATCGGCATTGGCATAAGTCTGTTTCGCATTAGAGAAATAGGAATGCATGGCATGACCCAGTTCGTGTGCCAGGGTGAAGGCATCATCCAGGGTATCTGTATAATTCAGCTTGATATAAGGGTGCACGCCGTATACACCGCAGGAGAAGGCACCGGATTGTTTTCCTTTATTTTCATAAACATCAATCCATTTTTCACTATATGCCTTATCTAAAAGTGTCTGGTATTCTTCGCCCAGGGGAAGCAATGCTTTTTTTACTAATTCTTTGGCATCCCCGTAAGGCATGGGATAATCCACCTCGGTTACCATGGGGGTATAGAGGTCAAATAAATCCAAAGTGTCTGTTTTCATGACTTTTGCACGAAGACGCAGGTATTTTTTCATGGAAGGCAGATAACTGTGCACGGCATCCAGCAAAGACTGGTATACACTTAAAGGTGCATTGTCTTCAAACATGGCAGAAGCCGCCGCACTGTCATAGCCCCGGACCTTGGACAAATAGCAGTCCATTTTTACACTTCCGGCGTATAATTCGGTAATGGTGTTGATATGCTTTTTATAATGTCCGAACATTGTCTGAAAAGCTTCTTCACGTACACTGCGGACAGGACTTTCCCGGAAAACGGAAAAATTACCGCTGGTAAGCTGTTGCTCATTACCATCTTCGTCATGTACCATGGGAAACACCATATCCACATCCGTCAGGGCATCGTAAGAGCTGCTGAAGGAGGAAGAGGCATCGGTCAGCATGGCAAGCATTTTTTCTTCACTGGCATTGAGGGTGTATTTACGCTTTCTGGAAATGTCATCCAGATAATGACGATATTCCTCTAAAAGCCCCGTTTCCATATAAGCATTCAGAGTGTCTTCATTGATGGCAAGGATTTCCGGGGTAAAGAAAGCGGTAGCTGCCAAAAAGCGGGCGTTTAAGGCAGATGCCTTGGAGGACATGGTCTGTGCACCTGAGTCTCCCCCGTCAGCCGCTTTCAGAAGCATGGCATAAATATAGACATTTTCCATCTTAAGGGATTTTTCAAAAAACAAATCCAGTGCAGATTTTAAGCTTTGTGCAGAAGATGTCAGAGTGCCGGATAAGGCTTCTAATTCCGGCAGGGCTTTTTCTACTTCTTCATAAGCCGCCTCCCAGGCAGCTTCCGTTTCGTAAATATGAGAAACATCCCACATAAATTCGGGATTCATCTCTTTTCTTGATTTTACTTCCATTTTGATTTCCTTTCTTGAAATACTAGATTTGAGGAATGCGAAGCCGGAAATTAGGCGTATCGCAAAACACTCATTTTTTATTTGTATTGTACCCTAAGTTAGGGAAAAAGACAAATATGGATATAAAATTTTTGTATTTGTATTGACATAATCAAGTAAACGATATAAGATATAACATAATCTATGGCGAATCCATACAACAGTGAAATATTTCAGAATGGTTGCACTTCTAGGGCATATGCGGAAGCTAAGTATTTTCAGTTAAGTATTTTTAAGAAACAACAGGAATTAAAAAATTAACCCGGAAAAGAAGAAAAAAAGTGAATATGTTTTTGCTGGGGTGAAAGCCTTTAAATAAAATAAAACATTGACAAAACAGAACAAATGTTTTAGTATGGATTCAAGGAAAAGAACATTTGTTCTAAAGAAGGAGAACGAACATGGAAAAAAATGATAAATTAAAAGCATTGGATGCGGCAATTTCACAGATTGAGAAACAGTATGGCAAAGGGGCGGTTATGAAGTTAGGCGACCCGTCAGCACAGATGAACGTGGAAACCATACCGACAGGTTCGTTAAGTCTGGACCTGGCACTGGGACTTGGCGGAATCCCCAAGGGAAGAATTGTGGAAATCTATGGTCCGGAATCCAGTGGTAAGACAACCGTAACCTTACATATGATTGCAGAAGTACAGAAAAGGGGCGGTATTGCAGGCTTTATTGATGCGGAACATGCCCTGGACCCGGTATATGCCAAGAATATCGGAGTGGATATTGATAATTTATATATTTCCCAGCCGGACAGCGGTGAACAGGCTTTGGAGATTACGGAAACCATGGTCCGTTCCGGGGCTGTGGACATTGTAGTAGTAGACTCTGTTGCGGCGTTAGTTCCAAAGGCAGAGATTGACGGTGATATGGGGGATTCCCATGTCGGGCTCCAGGCAAGACTGATGTCGCAGGCACTGCGTAAATTAACAGCAGTCATCAGTAAATCCAACTGTACCGTAATCTTTATTAACCAGCTTCGTGAAAAGGTAGGCG
>CAZDAT010000028.1:0-15401 GCA_964503695.1 uncultured Lachnospiraceae bacterium | reverse complement strand
CTTTCATTAATTTATCCATTCCATCCTGTACCAGACTCTCGGTTCTGGTATCAATAGAGGATGTGGCTTCATCCAGAATCATCACCGGAGGGTCTGATACCGCAGCTCTTGCAATCGAAATCAGCTGTCTTTGTCCCTGGGAAAGTCCGCTGCCGTCTCCCTGCAATACCGTCTGATACCCCAGGGGAAGCATACGGATAAAGCTATCTGCATTGGCTAATTTGGCAGCCTTTATACATTCATCATCTGTTGCCCCAGGATTTCCATAACGGATATTTTCCATGACCGTACCCGTAAAAAGATTTACATCCTGTAATACAACCCCAAGAGAACGTCTGAGGTCTGCTTTTTTTATTTTATTAATATTAATTCCATCGTATCGTATTTTCCCATCAGCAATGTCATAAAAACGGTTTATCAAGTTCGTAATTGTAGTTTTTCCTGCTCCGGTAGCACCTACAAATGCTATTTTCTGCCCTGCATTGGCATAAAGAGTAATATCATGCAAAACTGTTTTTTCCGGTACATAACCAAAATCCACACCATGCATGGTAATGTCCCCTTTCAGCTTTGTATAGGTTATGGTTCCATCCTGATGAGGATGTTTCCATGCCCATTCTCCCGTATGCTTCTCACATTCCTGTATTTCTCCCTGGCAGTCTGTTCTGGCATTTACCAAAGTTACATATCCTTCATCCCTTTCTGCCTCTTCATCCATAAAATTAAAAATTCTTGAAGCTCCGGCAAGTGCCGTAATCACAGAATTTAACTGATTTGAAATTTGGGAAATGGGATTGGTAAAATTCCGGGTCAGTGTCAAAAAAGAAGCAATCGAGCCCAGTGTCAGCACATTGCTTCCGCAAAGCCCCAGATTGGTAGTTTCAGAAATTGCCATCCATGCTCCAAGGATAGCAACTGCTACATACTGTACATATCCAAGTGCATTCATCATAGGCATCATGGCATTGGCATTTCCATTTGCCTGTGAAGCGGCGTTTTCCCACAAATTATTTTTTTCCAGAAGCTGCTCCCTTACCTTTGTTTCATGAGTGAATACTTTAATTACCTTCTGCCCGTTTATCATTTCTTCCACAAACCCATTCAGTTGTGCAAGAGTTTTTTGCTGTTCCATAAAGTAAAACCCTAATTTTCCCATTGTCCGCCCTGCCGCTTTCATAACCAGCCACATAGTAAAAATAGCCAGTATGGTCAGCGGAATACTCAGATACAACATACACACCAGTACAGCCACAATGGTAAACAGGGAAGAAATCAGATTCGGCATTGCCTGTGCAATTAACTGCCGCAGGGTATCTGTATCATTCGTATAAAGACTCATGATTTCTCCATGGGTATGCGTATCAAAGTAACGAACAGGCAGGTTCTGCATTTTGGCAAACATCTCATCTCTTATTTTTTTCAATGTTCCCTGTGCAATGGTTACCATTTTCCGGTTATAAACCAAAGAAGAAATAACTCCCACAAGATAGATGCACCCTACCGTAAGCAATGCGTGTATCAGCCCTGTAAATACGGGAGTGTCCATTGCCAGCAAAGGTACAATATAATCATCAATTAATGTCTGTAAAAACATAGAAGAAACTGCACTCACCAGGGCACTAAGCAAAATACAGACAACCACTACTATCAGACTGCTTTTATAATGTTTCATATAGCCAGCCAAACGTTTCACCGCCTGCTTATCAGGTTTTTGAACAGGCATATCCTGGGGCATTTTTTCGCATTCCCTTTTTTTAAGCATTCTCCTTCTCTCCTTTCTGCTGGGACTCATAAACCTCGCGATAAATAGAACAGTTTTTTAATAATTCTTCATGACTGCCTGCTGCTGCAATTTTGCCGTCCTCCATTACAAAAATCCGGTCTGCATGCATAACAGAGCTGATTCGCTGGGATATAATTATTTTGGTAGTCTCCGGAATAAATTCCACAAATGATTTTTGAATCATGGCATCTGTTTTCGTATCAACCGCCGAGGTAGAATCATCCAGAATCAAAACCTTGGGCTTTTTTAACAATGCTCTGGCAATACATAGTCTCTGCTTTTGTCCTCCGGACACATTGGTTCCACCCTGTTCTATATAAGTATCATATTTTTGCGGCATTTTTTGTATAAATTCATCTGCACAGGCAAGACGGCACACCTCTTCGATTTCTTCCTCCGAAGCATTTTCATTCCCCCATCTGAGATTTTCCTTAATGGTTCCCGAAAAAAGTTCATTTTTTTGCAGTACCATGGCAACAGAGTTTCTTAAAACATCCAAATCATATTTTCTCACATCAATGCCGCCCAAAGTCAGAACCCCATCCGAAACATCATAAAGACGGGGAATTAACTGAACAAGACTGGACTTGGAAGAGCCTGTTCCCCCAATAATTCCTATGGTCTGACCGGAATCAATCTTTAACGTAATGTTATCCAATACCTTTTTATCCGCTTTAACCGCATAAAAAAAATCAACATTGAAAAAACATATTTCTCCATTTTTTACTTCCATCACCGGATTTGCAGGATTCTCAATTTCTGTTTTTTCATTTAAAATTTCTGCAATTCTCCGGGCACTTGAAGCAGAAATGGTAATCATGGCAAATACCATGGAAAGCATCATCAGACTTGTTAAAATCTGCATGGCATAACTGATTAATGCTGTAAGGTTTCCGGTAGTAAGTCCCAGAGCAGGATTATTTCCACTAACCACAATTGCTTTTGCTCCAAGCCAGGAAATCAGAAGCATGGTGGCATACATAAAAAACTGCATCAGAGGAGTATTCAATGCAAGCAGACGTTCACCTTTTGCAAAATCCTTAAAAATATCTTCGGATATATTGTCAAATTTGCGAATTTCTTCCTGTTCCTGATGAAAGGATTTCACAACACGAATTCCCCGGACATTTTCCTGTACCACGTTATTTAAAGTATCATAAGTATGAAATACCCGCCCAAAGATAGGATGTACCCTGTATACAATAATTCCCAGACAAAACGCAAGCAAAGGAATAACAATAAGGAACACCATAGATATTTCTTTGTTAATCCGAAAGGAAACCACCATGGCAAACAGCATCATCACCGGACCGCGAATTGCCATACGAATCAACATCTGATACGCATTCTGAATATTGGTTACGTCAGTAGTCAGTCTGGTCACTATAGATGCGGTGGAAAATTTATCAATATTGGAAAAAGAAAATGTCTGTACATTATCGTACATATCCTGTCTTAAATTGGCGGCAAAACCAACCGATGTCTTTGCACCCACTTTAGCGGATGCCACTCCGGTGATTAGTTGCAAAACAGCAAATCCAAGCAGTACAAATCCATATTTTAATACCTGCTCCATGCTTCCTCTCTCAACTCCATAGTCAATCAGACCGGACATACACAAAGGAATAATAATTTCAAATACCACTTCCAAAATGGAAAGGCAGATAGTCAGACCTGTGCCCCTTTTATACTGACGCAGGCTTTTTGTAAGTGTCTTAATCATTTTAATATTTTCCTTTCTTATATAATGTAGCACGCTACACTTTTTGGCTTTTTAAAAGGACATATGCATATTTTTCATAAAAAGCCATGATACATATACTGTCCTTTTCTTAAATTAAAGATTCTTATATATTATGGTAAGCATTCTTTCCAATTCTATTACCTGTTCCGTCGTCAGACCTTTCAGCATGATTTCTTCCTGAGAGCTTATCATTTCATCCATATTTTGTCCGATTCCCCTGGCATCCTGTGTCAATTGAACCATTTTATTGCGGCGGTCCTTCGAATCCATCCAGGTAACAACATGATGATTTTGTTCCATTCGTGACACAATTCCTACTACCGTAGGGTGTGAAACCTCCAGAAACTCCTCTATTTCCTTCTGGGTCGCTGTTCCTCCCCTGCTGTTTAAAAATGCAAGAACACGGCTCTGAGACAGAGTCAGATTGTGACTTTTCAAATCCTTGTCTGCCTTCACCTTCATTTTATCATTAATCACTTTCATTAAGTATCCAATATGCCTTACTTCCAAGGATATCCCCCCTTTAGCTTCCATGTATCAAAGGCAAAGGAATTTTTTATAAATGTAGCATGCTACATATTATAGATATCTCCCTAACTCTTGTCAAGATTCTCTTCCCGACAAATTAAACTTTTCTCACATTTCTTTCTGCTTATATCTGATAACTGCTTTAATCACAAAGCAGATGAACAATACGACAAACGCAAATGCTCCATACATCAAAATACTGGTATACCAGGGGGCTGACAGCGGAACATACATCTCAGGATGTCTTCTATAATCCAAATATCTCCATATACAGTGTCCGGCAAATACACCCACAGTAGAACCGATAAAATTATTTACGATTTGGTTCAGTCTTTTCATATAGTCGCACTCCTTCCTGATTTTCCATGGTATTAAAGCTGTCATGCATTCCCCGCGGCAACCGCGGCTTCCATGGTATCTTCCACCGAAACAACGACGGGTCCGCTTATGGCACATTCCGTATTATCTGCAATTTCTGTCGGGTCTTCGGGTGCATCCTTTTCTTCCTCTTCCCACAAGGAATCGTATTCTTCCCGTTCTTTCTGACGCATCAGGGCACCCATATTCTTGGCAGCCTGATATAATTCGGTGCTATACTCCATCAGCTTCTTTTCATCCTCCGGGGGCACAATACCGCCTTTCATCAGTCTTCTGGCAACCTCCATGATTTTTCCCAAATCTTCCACATATTCTCCCATGGCTTCGCCCTGCTGTTTTGCAGCTTCCATGTTGGCTATGGCTGTCCACTGCTCCATTATCTTATCCATGTATTCCTGATATTCATTTCTTTTTTCATCCACTTTTTCCATGGTAAGCTCTAAGGTTGCCGCCTCATTGGCATAAATGATATGTCCGTCTTGTTCCGCATTCATCTTTTCTTCCAGTTCTTTTTTCTGTTTGGACAGAAGATGATACTGTTCATTATAAGCTTTTATCTGGGTTCTATAAGTTTGTCTTGCTTCTGAAATTTTCATATTATCACATTCCTTTGCCAATATTAGTTACATCCATGTCTCTACTCTTTATATCGGCTTTTTTCAGAATTTTTACACCCATGACTGTAACATTTATCCAAACAATTACGAAACGTATACTAAAAATTCCTGTGCAGTTTTACTACAGAATTTCTTCTCTCTGTTCTACAGTGTAAGTATAGGAAAAAAGCTCCGCTTCTACTTTTTTACATCCTTTCTCCAAGGGCTGTTGAATAATACATCCACGGAACTTAAACCCATGTTCCCCGACTTTTTTCTCTGGTCTGTGAGTCATAAAAATAGCACTGGCACTTCCTTTCCGGGGCTCTGGCAGGGTGTCCAGATAATCTTTTGCGTAAAAACTAAGGCTCACATTTTCACTGCATTCATATTCCACCAGCATAAACTGCTTTCCTTTTGGACAGTGCTGCTGCAAAGTTTCAAAACACTGCTCCTTCATCTGTTCCAATTCTTCCTCTGACATATGCATTAGCATATGTTTCCTGTATTCAGGGTCTTTGAAATGTTTCTCCTGTTCTTTCCAGACATCAAACACCTCTGTTTTTTCAATATAGCAGACAGCTGTTCTGCCATCCTTTAAGGTAAATTCTATTTCCTGTTTCTTACCACATTCTAACCAAAAAGGAATTTCTATTTCACCCTGCCCTGGAACAGTGTCTCTTACGATTACGATTTCTTCTTTCCATTCCGGCAAAGCATCCATTTCTTCTCTTAATTCAAGATTGGTAATCCTTATATTCTCCCAGAAAACCTGATAAAAATAAGAGTCTTTTTGTATGTTCCAGCCTGCCTGATACATTTTCATAAAGAAAACCGAGCTCTCGCAGGCTTCCCTGTCCGTTATTGCTCCCGAAACAGCTCCGTCTATTTCATAGCTTTTATTTCCGATTTTTAATTCTCTGATATGCAAAAAAAAGCTGTTTTCCTCTTCAGAATGTATACTTTCTTTTAAGGATTCCCTGGGAGTTTTTTCTTTCCATATCTGCTCTTGTCTTGAACCCGGTATTTCCTCCAGCACATGGAGTCTGGCTTTTTTCTTCTTTAAGGTCATTCCAATCACATGATATCTTTTTCCTTCTTTTTCAATCTCTTTTCCAATGACTTTAATTTCATCAAAATCCGTTTCTTCACACATTCCATAAAAATTTTGAAAATTCATGCTTCTTTATCTCCTCCGTTTAAGATATCTCTTCCAGATATTCCTCCAGGGTTATCCCATGCTCCATAATATAAGCTGCTGCTTCCACACCTACGTACCGGTAATGCCATGATTCATAGCTGATATGGGTAATCTCCTCTTTTCCCTCAGGATATCTTAAGATAAACCCATACTCCGCACAATGCTCATGAAGCCACAGGGTTTCTGCCGTATTTGCCTGTCCGTCATCCAGCAGCTGATAGCTTAAGGCAACAATATCAAAGGCAAGTCCCGTAGAATGTTCACTGTGTCCCGGCGGCATGGTCCAGCGTGCCACTTCTTCATAAGCTTCTTCGTAGGAAAGACCTTTATTCATTTCAACTTCTACATCCTCATTAAAAAGCTTTTCCTGTTTTTTTACATCCCGGTAGGAAGAACAGATTTCAAAAGAGAGCCCCTCTTTTCTTCCTGCCGCAAGCATATCATTTAATGGCTGATATGCCTCCTTTGCAGCCCGGTTTACTTTATCGTACATGGTAAAAAGCTCCACTTCGTAATCTTCCGGAAGAGGATTGTCCTTATTTACCAGAATCAGACTGCCTGCCATCTCCGGTTCCGGTGTCTCCTCTTTGGTTTCGGTTTCCAGACTTTTTGTTTCTTCTGCTTCTTCCTCTATCAGCGATATATCACTGCTTATTTCCGGCACCTTGAACTCTTCTTTTGCCAGATTTTCTCCCACCTTAACTCCTATATGAAAAAAACATACGGCACAAGCACCTATTACAATCCCCAAAAAAGTCCTTTTCACCCAGGGTCTTAATCTCATTTTTCGTTTCATTTCACACTTCCTCTTTTCTATGTCTCCCCTAATATAATAGAGACATTTTTTCTTTTCGTCTACCATAAAATTATCTTAAAATGTCAAAAAAAAGACAGAATTTTTATCACATTCACCCTGCAATAAAAACTCTGTCTTTAGTCTTTATCCTGCTTTATAATTTAAATCTCTTTACAACCATATCCAGATTATCTGCTATCTCCTGCTGTTTTAAGGACATATCCCTGACATCTTCCACCATGTCTGACACCTCATCTACGGAATCCATAATTTTACTTCCGGTCTGAGCCGTATCCTGTGCCGCTTCCGCGATATTCTCAATGGCTCTTGTCATCTCTTCCATAATTTTCTGCACATCCCCGGACATTTTCGATACCCGGTCAGAAATGCTTTCAAAAAATTCTGCATCTTTTCCATACTGTCCTGCGGTTTGTACAAACAAATTATAATCCGGTGTTACGGTCTCTTTTAAGAAGCCAAGCATACCTTTGGAATCCGAAGAAAGCTGCTGGAATGCATTCTGCACCTGTCCGATAATTGTCTGGATATTACTAACCGTACTGGCAGTCTCTCCTGCAAGCTTACCGATTTCCTCTGCCACAACTGCAAACCCTCTTCCTGCATCCCCGGCTCTTGCCGCTTCAATGGAAGCATTGAGGGAAAGCAGGTTAATCTGTTCGGCAATTCCACCGATGACATTCGCCATCTGTCCGATATTCTCTACCACTTTTGCATTTTCAATGCTGCTGTCTAACTGTTCCTCAAACTGTCTGGAAAGCTGCGTTGCCGAATTATAAGATTTTCTGCTGGCTTCTTCCACGGAAACTGCCCTTTTTCTGATATCCTGGGATATCCGCATTCCTTCCTCCGTCTCTGATGCAAGAACCCCGACGGAAGAATTTACTTCATCTGCACTGGCATTTACTTCCTCGGTGGCTGCACTGGCTGCCATCATGGCATCATTAATCTGGGACATATATATATGTATTTCTTTAAATTCATCCAATAATTTTGCCGAGGATGCTTTCAAATGAACACTGGAATCTGCAATTTCACCGGAATGATTTGAAATATTACTGATAACATCTTTATTTCCTGTGTACATATCATTTAAGGCATTTCCCATGGTGCCAAGCTCATCCGCAGATTTTACCTTAAGTGTATCAATGGTAAAATCTCCCTGTGCCAGATTTTGTGCAAACATCTGTACCCGCTTTATATTTTTGGCAATGGAAGATACCTGTAAGAGTACAATCATGCCACAGACTGCCAAGGCGATAACTGCCACTGCCCACAGCTTGATTACCAGTTGAATAATGGGCTGTAAAAGCTCTGCCTTCGGCATCTGAATCACGATATGCCAGCCGGTAGTAGGAATGGAATCATAATACAAATTATAAACCGTGCCGTCATCCGCGGTATAAGAAGCCTCGCCATTTTGGGTTGCAACGATTTTACTTCCTGCATTTGCCAGAGAAGAATTTGATTCCTCCATCATGGTCACATTCTGTGTTATCTTCTCAGTCTCTACTCCGGCCAGATAGGTTCCGTTTCCTGATGTCAGAAACGCACTTCCGCCTTCCCCTATCTTTATCTCTGAAATTACCTTTTCAATGGAAGACAATTCCACGTCAACGGTTACACAGCCAATGTATCTGTTCCCATCAAATATCGGCATGGAACAACTGGACATAATCGTGTCCGAAGTCTCATCATAATAAGGATTTGTAATGGAAGGCTGTGTTGTATTCTGGGCCAGTATATAATATTCCTGGGTAAAATAATCATAGTCTGCATTACTGTAATCATAAGTGGTCAGAATCTCTTCTCCATCCTTATAAATATACGGTCCCACATATCGCTGCATGGTATCATATGCATAAGGAGCAAACCAGATGCCGCTGCCAAGCACCATGTCATTATCCTGAATAATGCTGGCAAGCATACTTTCATACTGGGATAATTCCATCTCTTTATGGGTTGTTCCCACCACCCGGGATATGGTCATTGCCATGGATTGTACGGCATTAAGATATTCGTCAACATTTCCTGCTTCTGCTTCCAGGGTTGCCGCCATTTTCTCACTGATTTGCTCATTCATAATTGCAGCACAGGAATATGCGGAAATTATGGTAAGAGCAGCCATCGCAATAATAATTGCCGGAAGAAGTGTCACTAACATTTTCGTTTGAATTTTCTTAAATTTCATTTGTTTATATTCCTTCCATTTATTGTAATAATTTCTCAGTAACTGATATTTTATAACTTATCACCAATTAATTTATCAGACCAAATGTTTTTAATGCATAAGCTATCCCGTCTTCCTTAATATCCTTTGTTATAAAATCTGCACGGGCTTTCAGTTCTTTCGTTGCATTTCCCATGGCAACCCCCGTTCCCACAAAGGAGAGCATATCCAGGTCATTGGGTCCGTCTCCAAAGGCAATGGTATCTTCTACCGCAATATTCTGGTATTCAATATATTTTCTGATACCAAAGGATTTATTAATGTCTTTACAGGTAATTTCTCCGTTCGACGCATCCTGCTGTCCGAAGCTTGCAGGAGTAAAATCAAACAAATGCCCCAGCTCCTTTGAAAATTCTTCTACGGTTTTGTTGGAGCAATGATAAAAATATTTTCTGACATTTTCACAGTCTTCCATATGGTCTGTCACAATCGCTTTTCCCATCAGGGTTTCCATACGTTCCCGGCTCAGTGCACCTGTTTCTACCTGGCTTAGTATATATTGATAGCTTTTTTCCGAAATCACCGTTCCTTCATCCGTCTGCCCTATCAGAAAAGCCTTTGCCATCTCCAAAGCTTTGCATAAAAGACCTGCATCCTCTTTTTTTACAAAATGCTCAAAAATCAGGTTATCATGATAAGTTACACATGCCCCTGCCGAACTGATGATTGCCGGAAAAATCTCCCGAAGCTGTTTAAAAATCTGATATTCTGCCCTTCCTGTGCAGAGTGCAATATGATGCCCGGATTCTTTTAATTTTAAAAGTGCCTGCATGGCAGATTCCGGGATGTTAAAATTTTCATCTATCAGGGTGCCGTCTATATCAAAAAAAATCGCTTTTTTCATTTCTCTCTTTGATTCCTTCCATAATTTTATAAAAATTTATATGTCTGTTTATACTATAAACGATTTTAGTTATTATGGTCAATTTAAACAATGGATTTTTTCAAATTTTTCTTTTTCAAAAAAAGAAGCCATGAACATACACAGCTTCTTTTTTACTTCTATATACTTTTTTTCAGATAACCTCTTATTTTCTTCCTGCTTCCACCTTTAAGAAGTCATGGAAACATCCAGCTTTCCTTTCTTTTCCCAGATACCATACAGAATCCATGAAGAAATAAAGGAAACCGCCATGGCAATCATTACACCGATAATTGCACAGGTGAAATTACTCATGGTAAAACCAAGAGCCATGGCTTCTTCAGTTGGAAGATAAACAGGTAATACCAATAACCCCGGAGAACCTGCCCCGAATCTTTCCACACCGGTTAATCCGAGGAAAAGACCGCCTACACCGCCGCCAATCATAGCAGCATAAAGAGGAAATGTATATTTCAGGTTGATACCATACAATACCGGTTCTGTAATTCCAAGAATCCCTGTAAGTCCTGCTGATGATGCCAGCTGTTTTACCTGTGCATCTTTTGTTCTTACGGCTACCGCAAGCCCTGCTGCTCCCTGTGCCGTATTAGAAACCAACATTCCGGGTCCTACAACCGCATCATGACCTACAGAAGCAAGATTATTCGTTCCTATAGGAATCAGTCCATAATGAGTTCCTGTCATAACAAGGAATGGAGAAAAAATACCTACTACGGTTGGAACTATCCATGGTGCAAAATCTTTTAACCATGTAAAGAATATCTGAATCAAATCAGAAACCCATGCTCCTATTGGTTCCAACGCACAAATGGTAACAACACCGCCAATCAGCAGGCTAAAAAATGGTACAAAGAAAAATTTTACTGCCTTAGGGCAATATTTCTGCACAAAATGCTCCACATATGACATAAACCATACACCCAGGATAATCGGAATTACAGAAGAAGTATAGGTTGCTTTTGTAATGGGAAGGATTCCAAATAAAACAACCGCCTCTTCGCCTCCTAACAGTGATATAAAACCGGGATATACTAAAAATCCGGCCAGAGCCATTGCAGTTCCCTGATTGCATTTGAATTTCTTTGCACATGACTGTGCCAGAAGAATCGGCATAAAATAAAATGCTGAATCTGCCAGTGCACTTAATATCGTATAGGTCTGTGACCCATTGGATATCCAGTGAAAGGTAGTACAAAGAGCTAAAATTGCTTTCAAAAGTCCGGCTCCGGTAATTGCAGGAATGATGGGCTGAAAAATACTTGCAATACTTTCCAATGCCTTACTTAATGGGGAACGTTTATCTTCCAGTTCTGCCTTTGAATCTGTTACAGCTTCTTTCGCTACAAATCTGCCCAGTGCTATCACTTCCTGATATACCTGTGGCACATCCGTTCCAATTACCAGCTGGTACTGGCCGCCTGCATTTACTACCTGCAAAATTCCTTCTGTTTTCTTTAATAACTCGGTATTTGCTTTCTCCGCATCCAACAGGGTAAATCTTAATCTGGTTGCACAATGTACTACCGATTTAACATTTGATTCTCCACCAATATTTTCTATAATGGTCTTAGCTAATGCATTATAATTCATTTTGCTCTCCTTTTCTTATGCTTTATTCTTTTCCTGTCATGCCCGGCCGCAGCAGACAGGTTAATTCACTATTCTAAATCTTCTCCATTTGTACGTATCACTTTCTGATACCAGTAAAAACTATCTTTTTTCAGGCGTTTATAAGAACCTGTACCATCATTGTGTCTGTCCACATATATCATTCCATAACGTTTTTTCATCTCGCCGGAAGAAGCGGAAACCAAATCGATACATCCCCAGCTTGTATATCCAAGAACTTCTACTCCATCCTCGTTTACAGCATCCAGCATTGCTTTAATGTGTTCACGCATATAATCAATCCGATAACTGTCTATTACCAAACCATCTTCTGAAATTACATCATTTGCTCCTAATCCGTTTTCAACAATAAACAATGGTTTCTGATATCTGTCATACAGAGTATTCATGGTAATCCGAAGTCCCAGAGGGTCTATCTGCCATCCCCATTCACTTGCTTCCAAATATGGATTTACCACTGCATGAATTGCTGCATTTCCTCCTCTTGAATGATTTTTTATGATTTCCGGATCCGCTGACATACATCTGCTGCAATAATAACTAAAACTTACAAAATCTACAGTTCCTTCTCTTAAATCTGCCTCATCGGTTTCTTCCATTCGAATACAAATTCCGGCTTTTTCCATTCTTTTTTTTGCCCATACGGGATATGTACCTCTCACCTGTGCATCTATAAAAAAGTAATTATCACGGTCGCATTCCATTGCCTTATAAACATCTTTTGGATGACAGGTATACGGATAATATTGTCCGGCTGCAAGCATGCAGCCCATCATGGCATGAGGCATCATTTTTCTTGCAAGCTTTACTGCTTTTGCACTGGCTACAAGTTCATGATGTGCCGCCTGATATTTTACAAGCTCCTGATTTTCTCCTTCTTCAAATACAATTCCTGCTCCCATAAATGGCATATGGAGCAACATATTAATTTCATTAAAAGTAATCCAGTATTTAACTTTTTTTCCAAAATTTTCAAACAATATCTGACAATATCTTATAAAAGCATCCACCATTCTTCGGTCTTTCCATCCGCCATACCTTTTAATCAAGGCTATTGGTGTGTCAAAGTGACATATCGTAACCAGAGGCTCTATCCCATATTTCAGACATTCATCAAAAATATCATTGTAAAAATCTATTCCTTTCTGATTTGGTATCTCATCATCTCCATTCGGCAAAATACGTGTCCACGAAATGGATAAGCGATAACATTTAAATCCCATTTCAGCAAATAATGCGATATCTTCTTTATAATGATGATACATGTCAATTCCTTTATGTGATGGATACATATGATTTTCATCACATTCCAGCATTTTCATCTGTCCTCTTGCTACTGACATTCTGTCTTTTCCAAACGGAATCACATCCACACTGGAAAGGCCTCTTCCATCCTCCTTATATGCACCTTCACACTGGTTAGCGGCAGTAGCACCGCCCCATAAAAAATCTTCTTTCATTTTCATGTTTTAACTCCTTTAAATTTTAGTTCACGATTACTTTTCTTACTAAGCCGTTACATCAAATGCACGACATCAAAAAGACCCGAATAAAAAAACACAGCATAATAAGCCATGCATTTTCATCCGGGTCATGCCAACTGAATGTCACACTCCCTTATTGAAAGCTAATCATCTTTTATTTTCATTTTAATTATATGAAGCATCAAATAACACATTTCTTCCTCTGGAAGTTCATTTCCTGTTTTTTCTGTCATATATGCTCTGATTTTCTTAGCAATTTCATATGAATATGGATAATTCTTTTTAGTAATCTCATAAATATCTTTTGATATTTCCGGATAAAATTCATTTTCATATGTTCTTCTGATCATATATTTCAAATGTACTACAAATCTTTCATAAACTACACTGTCTTCTTTTAACTCTATTCCTTCAGTACCTTTTACAAGACTTAAAATATCACGAATCATACGAGGCATATTGACCACGTTTATCATGGACACATCACATTCCGCATTTATGATATGAAGTGCAATAAATGCAGCTTCATCTTCACCTAAATTAATATTTTCCTGACGGTTGATTATTTCTACCGCTTCCAGTCCCAACATAAACTCTGGATTATAAAAGCTTCTTATCTCCATCAGCATTGCATTTTGAACATGTATCTTCTGCTTATATCTTTCAATTGCAAAATGTATGTGGTCCGTAAGTGTAATATAAATATTCCGATTCAATTTCTGATTCAGCTTTTTCGATGCATTCTTTATAATTTCATCTGCATATTTTACATATTCATACGGCATCTCTTCTACAATTTTATGAAAATATGTCATTCTTTCATCTGTAAGCTGGTCCGGTAATCTGAATATTTTTTCAATCTTTTCCTTATCTATTTCATCATCAGGTTTCTTATGAAATCCTATTCCGCTGCCAAGAACCATGATTTCATGTCCTTTTTCATCACAGGCACTGACAACATTATTATTCAGTATCTTTAAAATCTTCATTTTCTTCCTCTTTTACCCTCCGTACTGTCACACAAAAGGAAAAAAGCATTTTCAATTTCTATAATTAGTTTACGTGATACTCTGCTTCCCGTCAATTAGCATTAATTCATATATTTTTTCCATAAAATTTATTCACAACTCACAACTTGTTTAAACATGTTGAACAACTTATTTAAACATGTTATGATTAATTACAATCCTAGGTTTTATAAGCTGTCTGCAAAATAAGAAAGGAAAATACATAAAATATGTCAAAATCAAAATATGAAGAAATCTATAAAAATGTAAAGTCAAAAATCCTTGACCATTCATATGCATCCGGTACCTATTTGCCCTCTGAAAACGAATTGACTGCTGAATATAACTGTTCGAGAAACACCATTCGCCGTGCTTTATCACATTTAATTGAAGAAGGATATATTCAGCCTCATCATGGAAAAGGGGTACGCGTTATTTATCAGCCTTCGGAGCGTCATAACATGATACGTTCAGGCTCAAAAGGATTTTCTTTAACAGCGAAAGAACATGGCTACAAAGTAAGTACCTCTGTCATTACTTTTACCACTATTATTGCCGATGCAAGGCTTGCCTCAAAGACAAACTTTGAAGAAGGTACTGAATTATATTTTATTCAAAGAGTTCGTTCTCTTGATGGTATTCCCAAAATGATAGATACCAATCTTTTACGGAAAGACCTTATTTATGGCATCACAAAAGAAATTGCAGAAGGTTCTCTTTTTTCATATATAGAAAACACTCTTGGAATGGAAATCAGAACTATCAAACGAAGCATAACAGTTGAACGGGTCACTGAATTTGATGAAAAACATCTGCATCTGAATGATTATAATTGTCTTGCTGTTGTAACTTCCAGAAATTATAACAAAAATGGAGAATTATTCGAGTACACTGAATCAAGGAATCGTCCTGATATTTTTATGTTTAACAGCATAACCGTCACAAGACCATGGAATAACAGCACTCAAAATAATTAGATTATACCAAAAGCTTACCATTGAAAAGTAACCATAAACAAAAAATGTTATCACCTGTAAATGTTTATCTTGAAAATTTATCCACTGCAGATTATAATAGACATAAAGAAAGAGAAGCAACCGCCCACAAAGTGGTTAGCCTCAATA
>CAZDAT010000027.1:0-15983 GCA_964503695.1 uncultured Lachnospiraceae bacterium | reverse complement strand
ACATTTATAAAAATTGTGCTGTAAAACAGACATTTTTATAAACGCGGAGGGCTGAACCATTTTTACTTTAGCTTTGGAACAATTTATATCTCCTGTTTCGTTAATACCACAAGCTGCTGCATACGTTCCGTAATCTTATTTAATACATCTGAATTTGCTTCCTGTGCAGACATGGTTTCATGAGCATGGGAAGTTACTTCCTCTGAAATCGCTGAAATCGTTTCTATTGCTTCCACAATCTGCTCATTTGCCATCTTTAACTCCGTAATATTTGCATTCAACTGTTCAATACTGTTACGAATCGTATAGGTATTATCCTGGATATGGGAAAAATTACCTGCTGTATTTTCCGTAGACTGCTTTTCATCATTGATAGCCGCAATCATGTCATGCACTACATCTACCACTTCTGTAATAGCACCGGACACGTTTCCTATCAAATCTTTAATATGTATGGTAGCATCCTTTGTCCGGGCTGCCATTTCCGTAATCTGTGTTGCAACCACTGCAAATCCTCTTCCGGCATCTCCGGCTCTTGCCGCTTCAATACTTGCATTTAATGCTAAAAGTGTGGTCTGTGAAGTAATTCCATTAATTAACTCCACTATAGAGTGCATTTCTTCGATATATTTATCCAGTGTTTCTAATTTATCTGCCGCGTCTACGCCCTCTTTTACAGAACGTTCTACCTTTGAAACCAGAACATCCACTTCTTTATTGGCATTTTCCAAAACATCCAGAGTCTCTACCATGTTTAAATTAATCTGTTCTACGGCTTCACTTACAATGCCTACTTTATTCTGGATTTCTCCGGTCTGACACATCTGACTTTGTACCGCATTGGCAGTCTCCAGGGTTCCTTTTCCCACCTCAACCATGGCATCTTTCGTTAAAAGAGAAGAATTATTTAAGTCGTCTACTTTTCCATAAATATCCTCCAGACCACTCTGTATCTGCTGGGACAGATTGGAAAGATTGGTCAACAATAACTGTGTTTTTTCCTGTGCATCTCTCATATTGTCTAATTTCTGCTGGCTGTTTGCACTGGAGGTCATGGCTGAAGAAACAGAGTATACCGCTACTAAAATCATGGCTGTAACCTGTACAAAGGCTCCGTCAAAATTTGTATAGCCAAATCTTCCGGTATGTGCACCGCCGATAGTCATAATCAGACTTAAAATAACAGTTCCTGTGTTAATCTGTATAGAATATTTTACATCATCAAAAACAGTTACCAATAAAATCATCGGAATTACAAGAACGTAAATATTCGCCTGCTGTGTTGTCAGTACCATCACAGAATAGGTAATTGCAAAGCCAATTCCGACCGTATGCTTAATCATGGAAGTTTCCCGGTTTTTTAAATAAAAAAACTGTCCTAAAATAACCGGAATTAATGCCAGTGCCGTAATCATCATTGTATAGGAAAAGCTTCGTTCCCCCTTTACATAACGTGACATATACAATATTACAATAATGATAGCTTCAATTGTATGCCCTAAAAGAGCCGTTCCGTTATTTCTTCTGGTATCACTTATCTGCTTTTTATTCATCTATTTTTGTACTTCCCTTCTGAGCATATAAATCCCATGCTCTTTCCTTTCTCTGATAATTAAATATATCACTAATTTTTCTATGCTTCAAGAGGGGAAATATAAGTTTTCATTAACCCAGTTTTCATTAACACAAAATCTGTATTTTTGATTTTTCTAATCATTTATTTTATCGCTAATCCTGTACCTTCCTTCTACCAGGTAACTATTTTTTCAATAATTTTTTGTTGTTCTGTACTGCTTCTTCTCAGATAAACCCTTGTTGTATCCATACTTTCATGTCCTAATAAATCACTTAACAAAGCCAGATCATCATATTTTTCCAAAAAATTTTTGGCAAATAGATGACGAAAACTATGAGCATGCAAAACTTCCTTTGATATGCCGTAATCCTCTCCATATTTTCTTATCTGTTTGGATATTCCCCGCGGACTAAGCTGCTCTCCCAAATTGTTCAAAAACAAATATCCGCTTCCTCTGTTTTCACTTTCCAGCCATTGCAGTGTTTCCCTCCGCACTCTTATAGGAATGAATAAACGCCTGTGCTTTCGCCCTTTTCCTGTAATATCCATATATCCCTTTTTTACATCATCAATTTTAAAACAGATTACTTCACTTGCCCTTGCTCCTGTAGTTGCTATATAGCTTATAAGGAAATAATATTTTAATCTTCCATCCTGCTTCAGCCGCCTTTTAAAAAATTTATAATCTGAATCGGTAATTATATTTTCTATAAACTGCCTGTTCTGAATCTTGGTTACTTTCAAATTTACTTTTCGCTTTGTAAACTTTAAATATTTATTCATAGCTAAAATTCTTAAATTTGCCGTCTGCGGACAAAAATTTGAATCTAAATAATATTTAAACTTTAACAATTCAGATATGGAAAATGATTCATAATGCTCCATATAATAGTTAAGTGTCCACGTATAAGAAATAATCGTATTATCTGCCATTCCTTCCTTTTTCAGATATTTTTCAAATACTCTTAGTTTTTCCTTTTTTTCTTCCAATGTCATGTTCATAAGCTTTCTCCCTTCGAATTTTGTATATAAATTCTATACTATTGAATGAAGTAAGCATAATGCAGCTTATGTGGAGCAGATAAATACCCAAATCAGTCAGGGAACAGCTACAGAAGATAAAGTGTTAAGCGGATTCACATTCAGCAGCAGTTGTGGAAAAAATGTTGAAGGAACAATGATAAACCAGGGAGAATTAAATTGGAATCCTGCCACCGAAGATGTATATAATGTTCCGGCAGGTTATTACAGTGGTGGAACATTAAGTAGTTCAAATGCTTACAACAGCGGGTATAATCTTGGATATGAAGCAGGAATAACAAATAGTAATGTAAAGGTAATTCTTTTGGGAACATTAGGAAACAGTTTTAATCTCTCTTCTTATGAGAATTTTCAAAATTTTAAAATCGGAGAACATATATTTTTTGTGCCATCATCTATGTCTGTAACAGTATATAACAATTTTGAACATTATTATACAGGTTCAAGTCACAGTGATGATGTTTTAGGAGCAAGCAGCAGTGGAACTAATAATTCATTATTAAATTATGATTCCAACACAGGGCTTTTAACAACATCCACTACAGCTTCTACCGGAAATGCCCAAGTGAAAGAATATGATGGTCATGGTTATAATTTTGATGCGGCAGATGCCAGTGCAAAGGTAACGATAGCCGGAAATGTTTATCTTGTTTTTTAAAAACAGAAAAAATATTTTTTTGGTAAAAAAATCATGTATAAAATCAGTTAAAAAAATGTACACTTGAAATAGCTGTTTAAATATGCTATTATAACAACAGCTAAAAAGGATATAGTACCCATGGGTACACAAAGTAAAAACCCCGGAGCGTCACCTCCGGGGCTTTCTTTAGGCTAGTTGTCACTGTCGTCTCCGTCTAACCATTTGCAGATGTAGCAGCTAACTACACCAGCCATGACGGAAACCAAGAAAGAAATCATCAAATTCAAGCAGTACACCCCCTTTCTGTTGCCAGACTGGGTGCGACAACGTTAAATATTGTACCATATATTGGAACTAAAAACTATTAAAAAAACTATTTTATGTATAATTTCAATAAAAAAACGCATACTTGAAATAGCTGTTTGAATATGTTATAATGCATAACAGCTAAGAAAGAAATTGTATTCGAGTAGTACACAAAGTGAAAGCCCCAGAGTTGCGACCTCTGGGGCTTTCTTTAGGCTAGTTGTCACTGTCGTCTCCGTCTAACCATTTGCAGATGTAGCAGCTAACTACACCAGCCATGACGGAAACCAAGAAAGAAATCATCAAATTCAAGCAGTACACCCCCTTTCTGTTGCCAGACTGGGTGCGACAACGTTAAATATTGTACCATATATTGGAACTAAAAACTATTAAAAAAACTATTTTATGTATAATTTCAATAAAAAAACGCATACTTGAAATAGCTGTTTGAATATGTTATAATTTACAACAGCTAAGAAATGATATGAGAGTGCACAAGCACAAAATCCCCTCTGTAGTGACCGCTACAGAGGGGATTCTCATTTTATACGGTTGAGCATCCGTCAGGTTAGTTGTTACTGTTGTTTCCGTCTAACCATTTGCAGATGTAGCAGCTAACTACACCTGCCATAACGGAAACAAGAAATGATATGAGAATTTCCAACTTTTCTAATATTTAATAAACAATAGTGGCACTTTCAATGGTATCGGTAGTTTTGCCGCAAATCAAACCGATATATGTATATTGGTTATAACTTTCAACAGCATTACATTCACCACTATGATTATGATAACAATTCGCACATCTGGTACTTCCATATTCATCCACAGAATAAATGTAGTGTTTACATGAACATTTTACAGGTGTAACTCCGGTTAAATTTCCATAGCATCCCCCAACAGCAGATGCGGAGCCAACATGATTGTGGTAAGTATAACTAATATTAATTTTGTTCAATGTGCTTGCCATTCCATCAACAAATCCCTGATTATAACCATCAGAGGAACCTTTATTGTAACCATCCGCACTTCCCTGATTATAACCATCTGCATTTCCCTGGTCATAGCCATCCGTTGTTCCTTTATTGTAACCTTCCTTATATTTTTTCTCACCATAAGCTGCATTATCAGAACCATTCCCCTGTATCAGTTTTCCATTCACCCAGGCGGCTGTTCCTGCTGAAAGATTTTCGGCAGTTGCAGCCCTATAATACACCGGATATCCGGTATCGGTCGTCGTGATAGAACAAACATCCTGGTTTGCCTGTGCGATTTCATCCGCATAATATAATAAATTTCCTGCCTTATCTGTTGCCTGCATGGAAGAAACACTTACCACCGATTGTGAATTTTTTATTCCATCCATAATGTTTCCGAAGATAAGGTTGCTTTTTTCCTCTTCTGTATCTGCCTCATTCTGACCGCTGTCATAGGTGATGCTTCCATCATTTTTAAAATATGTACCAATACTGTTTAAGGCATCTACCATAGTTGTTTTATAAGTATTTTCCAACGTATCAATTTCATCGGCAAGATAGTGTAAATCCGAGGAATCTATCGACACCTTTCCATCCTCAAAATCAATACTGCCCGTTGATTTAATATTTGCCCTGCGAAAAGAATTTTCTGCCATTACCGGCATTCCCATTCCTAAAGCCAAAACGCATACTCCGGTTAAAAATTTTATCTTCTTATTATTTCCATTCTTCATCTTTCTGTTTTACCTCCTGCATTCATCCAAAAGCTTTTCAATTTCCTGTTTCAGATACTCCATATCCTCACTGTACAGCTTAATCTCTGTCTCGATGCTTCCACTGCTTTTTACGTGCGTTTCCTCTGCCTTAACTATTTCTTTGGACAAAAAGAAAGCCAAAGCCAGAGCAACACTTAAGCAAACATATTTTTTCATTCAGTTTTCTCCTATTGCTGTTTTAATTTCAGAATTTCCCTGCTGTGTTTTATTGATTTCATTTTTTTGGTTTTAAATACAGAATTTTTCTATAGATATGATAAATTCTGTCATGGTTCAGATTCGTCTTCCGACTTGTTTAAATTTGCAAATTTTTGTTGTTTTTATTTATTTAATCTTTCTTCATACCGCATTCTCCTATTCCCAGAGAAATCCTGTAGTCATATTATCACAACTTCATTCTTTTTTCAACACAATTAGAACTTTTTTATAAAAATTTAGCCACACTTAAAAATGCACGAATCATGTCTGCATGAATGAGGGCATTTTTTAGTGTGGCTAAATGCCAGGTAAATAAAAAAATGCGTGGCAACGGAGACTGCACTTTAAGATTCGCTTTCCAGCTTCAGCTTCTTTTTGGCATAATAGCGAATATTTTCTTTGGTCACCGCAATCAGCCCGCGAGCCAGCTCTTTTGACATTTCTTTTGTTTTTTCATCCGTTCCCCTGATGGCATCAATTAACTGCAACAGTGTTTTTCCCGGAGCTTTGGTAAACTCCAGCATCGTGGTAATGTTCGCATCCTGCATAATATGGTACCAGGTTTCGGTAAATGCAAGAAGCTCTTCTTCATTTAAGCCAAACAACCATTCATTAAAGGTTTCATTTAAGAATATACTTCCCTTATCCAGCTTATCTATTTTTTTAAATTCATTTCCCGCCACACGCCAGTTATAAGGATTATGCTGAAAAACACCTACACTGTCGCACTCCACAACCTGATAATTTTCTTTACTCTGAAACAGCATTCCGAAAATAGAAGAATGAGGCAGATATTTTACAATACGTTCCTTAATTTTATTAAAATCCACACTTTCCAATATCTCCGGGCGAAATCCCGGACTGTCAAAGCTATATACCTTCGCAATCTTGTCCTGCACCTTAGCTTCTACATTCATGGATGCATAAACTGCGAAATTACCGCCTTTAGAATGTCCGGAAACAATAAAATTACCCTCTATCTTTTCACTTGCCCTTTGTAAATACATGGCACTTAAGCTTTGTCCCATGACCGGCTCTTTAAAGCACATATTAAAATCTTCTTTCCAGCCCACCATGGTTTCATCCGTTCCCCGGTAAATCACTACCGCAGGTCCGTTTTCCAAAAACACCGTCATTGCAGAAAACTGTGTTTCTGCCAGCACACTGGTAATATCAGAAAAGAAATTCATCCGCATACACCGGAACCGTCTGCTGTCTGCCATTGCCTGGAACAGTTCCTCGTTGTCTTTCCGGTACCTTTCATCCACAAACACTTTTTCATAATCCATTGTATTGGCTGCTTCATACAGATAAACACCATCTTTTTCTTCTGAAAATGTTGGTATCACCCCATCCAGCTTCAGATATACAAACTGAGACAGCACCAGAGCATCCACTTCATTAAATGGTACTTCCAGAAATGAATTTTCACTTTGTCTTTTCAAATAAGAAACAATATGACTCATCTACTAATATCTTGCCTCCAGATGTTCTATATTCTTAATCAACAGTGAGATTGTTCCATCACTATTGGTAATAAACTCCACATTTTTGGAATCCTTATATTGTTCCATGGGAATCTTGATTTCAATTCCGGTATCGGTAAATAAATGCTGCTTCTGATACTTTTTCACTGTACTCTCACTTTGGGGAATCACCTCTTCTTTTACCATGTCGTATTTTTCCATCTGCTCCTGGAAAGCAATCCGTAAATCCGGATTTTCCTCAAATACTTTATCTGCCAAATCTTCCACCACAAAACCGCCCTTTTCAGCGATTTCCTCCTGAATAATACATTTGGCATTCATCTGTGCTTCGCAGGCAGTATATTCATCCAGGCCTTCTCTCTGTACCTTTTCGATTGCTTTTGTTACGATATTTAACTTGGATTTATGCGAAAGGTGGCTGCTGCATTTTAAAAACAAATAAGAAAAATAATTTGTCTTTTCCCCATTCACTTCATATTTCTTTTCTATCACCTGCACCTGCTTCGTTTGCAGATTGATGATGGCAGCCTCCGAAAGTCTTTGGCTTTCTGTGGGAAGAACCGCTTTATAGCGGATGATATCATTTACATTATTCTCTCCGTTTGCAATGGTTCTGTGGGTATAGCTTGCCTTAAAATTCATCTTCAAAATAGCCATATATTCCTGGTCTCCTCCCCGGAATCTGACCACAAATAAGTCGGCTGACGGAATATCCACATTGCTGTTCATAATCTCATATAAAAGATTTGCCGTTTTCTGACTGAAAGAGACAAATTCCTCTTCCGTATATTCCAGAAGCCACTGGTAAATTTCTGATTCTTTTGTATAAAATTCACAGGCCTTGGTATCATCCCCGGAAGTCAGTTTTGCAATATGCTCCCGCAAAAAATCGGAAAAATCCGAACCATATTCCAGTTCTTCATCAGATAATACCGGTAAACCAACCGTTGCATCCATAAGATGAACAATTACATTCTTAATTCTGATTTCTTCTTTTGCAATCATACTTTTTTGTCAATCTCCTATTTTTTTAACCCTCTGACTCCCCAGTCTGTGTTTTCATCCGGTAAAATGGCATAGCTTTCTTTGTTTCCCTGTTCATCTGTTTCATAACTTTCCCAGATGGTATCGTAGGTATGACCCTTTTCTATGATTTCCCAGCTTCCTGCCTTACAGGTTCCTCCCCAGTCTGTACTGTTACCTTCTCCATCCACTGTCATAATGTACATTTCGCCGTCATAATACCCATCCTTAAAGTTTCCAAGAACATTTGCAATGCATTTTTCTTTTTCAAAGTATTCATCCTTTAACACATCGTAATCATAACTAAAATGCTCCTGCCCTTCCCCATTGGGTAAATCCCTGCTCCATTGTCCATTATAGCTGTGCTCCAACACTCCCAGATTCAGACCATCCTTTCCTGTGTAAATTGCAGCCTGCAGCCACATTCCTTTTCCGCTTCTTTGCCCTTCCTTCCATTCTCCAAAATAATACGTATTATTTGCATAAACCGCCAGACCTTTTCCATTTGGTCTTCCCAAGCGGTCCACGGAACCATAATAGTAGTATTTATCTGTGCCATCAAGCTTGGAAGAAACCTTCTGCAATCTTTCCAGCCGTACCAGCTCAGAAACCGCATCCAGCTTATAGGCATCCCAGTATTCGTACAATTCCTTTAACTGGTTATCCTCTTCTTTTCTCTCCGTCAGTGTAGCTGTAGTGTAAGACTCTCTGCCAAGAATGTCATATAAGGATACTTTTTTTCCGGTACTTTCCTTTTTATTTTCCAAAATAGCCTGTGACACCTCATTTAAAGTCTCTTCCTTCTTTTCTTCCGTTACGGGTACTTCATCTATAGCTTCTTCCTTTTCCTCTTCATCAGCGGTCTCTTCCATGGATTCGGTAAAAAGCTCTTCTGTTTCCTCCTGTGTTATTCCCTCTGACAAATCTTTCCTTGAATTTCCGCTTTCTCTTTTTATAAGCAAAGCCAGTGCAATGATTCCAAGAATAATAATAACAATAAGACCTATGATAACTTCTTTATCTTTCCACTCTTTCATACTTCCTCTGCTTTCCTTTAACTATTTTCTTTTTAAACTTATACTTTTCATTTTAGCCTGTTTTCTATTTATACTGTAGCAAAAAATAGCAAAGGATTTCTTACTGAATTCTTATGATTTTCTTAAATCATTTTCCATTTTTTCTCTGATGCTACTTTCCACAGACTAAATCTCAATCAGTTCATATTCATCCGTTCCAAGACCGATTTTTACCGCATGGCGAATCCCGACGGTCCAGTCTGTCACGGGAGCACTATCCTTAAAATGGTCTCCATGTACCTTCGGCATTCTGTCTAACTGGCTGCCTGCCATAACCGGCTGTCTGTTTACCGCATCTGCACAGGCTTTGTCCAAAGCTACCGGGTCAAAAGAAGCAAACATTCCGACATTGGGAACAATCGGGATATCATTTTCCGCATGACAGTCACAGTTTGGAGATACATCCACAACAATACTGATATGAAAATGCTCTCTTCCATCCA
The DNA here is from genome assembly GCA_964503695.1 of uncultured Lachnospiraceae bacterium. Classification (GTDB taxonomy): domain Bacteria; phylum Bacillota; class Clostridia; order Lachnospirales; family Lachnospiraceae; genus SFDP01. The sequence goes on along the minus strand of CAZDAT010000027.1, from coordinate 6,440 downwards.
ACACTGCTTTTGTGTATTCCGCAATTTTACAGTTTAAAATATCATTGGATTCGTCATTGGCGGCACAGACGGCATCCATCGGACATACCCCGATACACCTGCCGCAGCCTACACATTTCTCCTGCTGTATCATGGCCTTTCTTTCTGTAATCTTGGGTGCATCATGGGCACAAATGCTGACACATCTGCCACAGCCCACGCATTTTTCCTCTATCACATATGGTTTTCCTGCACTATGCATTTCCATTTTTCCTGCACGGCTGCCACAGCCCATTCCTATGTTTTTCAAGGCACCGCCGAATCCCGTTGCCTCATGTCCCTTAAAATGCGTTAAGGAAATCAGAATATCTGCATCCATAATGGCACGGCCTATTTTGGCTTCTTTCACATACTCTCCATTTACTACAGGAACTGCAACATCATCTGTTCCCTTTAAACCATCTCCGATGATAACATGACAGTCCGTACTAAACGGTGAAAAGCCGTTTCTGTATGCCGTATCCAGGTGGTCCAGTGCATTTTTTCTTCCTCCCACATAAAGAGTATTGCAGTCGGTAAGAAATGCCTTTCCCCCGAGACTTTGTATTACATTTACCACTGCCTGTGCATAATTTGGTCTTAAAAATGCCAGATTTCCCGGTTCCCCAAAATGAATTTTTATGGCGGCATACTTCTTTTCAAAGTCAATATTTCCAATGCCTGCCGTTGTAATCAGCCTTGCCAGCTTCTGCGTCAGATTCTCATCGTAAGTTGTATGTAAATTGGTAAAATATACTTTAGCTTTTTCCATTTTTTCTTTCTCCTTTTTCTATGCCTGCTTTTTTTGTGTCTGAAGCAGTTCAAATAATGCGTCTTCCCCGATGCTTACCCACGCATCCTCTTCTTCTTCATTCAGCCCCAGGTATTCCCGCAAGGTACAGTCCGCATCACTCATTCCCCATTCATAGCTGTAATCATCAATAGCCTCAAACTCTATTTCACCTGCCAGATATCGCTCCTTAAATTTTTTCTCCATCTTTTTCTCCTTAAGAAAGTTTTTTTGTGAGAAAAGAGTAGCATTTTTCTGCCCCGGACAACTTTTCTTTTATCAAGACGTTGTTTTCCTGCATAATGCTACTCTTTCTTTTAAATCATTTTAAAATTAATGGTATCTTTTTTCTCTCTCATTTTTAATAACCAATTAACCAATCGTACATTTCCTGATATTTTTTAGCGGATACTTCCCATGAAAAATCTGCTGCCATGGCACGGTCAACAATCTTGTTCCATTCCCGTTTCTTATCATAGAAAATACGTTCTGCATAACGGATGGATGCCAGCATCTCATGGGCATTGTAATTTGTAAAACTAAAGCCTGTTCCGGTTCCTTCATATTCATTATAGGGTTCTACCGTATCTTTCAGTCCTCCGGTTTCACGTACAATCGGAACCGTACCATAACGGAGTGCCATTAACTGGCTTAAGCCACAGGGCTCAAATAAAGACGGCATCAGAAAAGCATCACAGGCTGCATATATTTTGTGACTTCTTTCCTCTGAATAATAAATGCTTGCACTTACCTTGTTGCCGTATTTCCAGTCAAAATGACGGAACATATTCTCGTACTGCTCTTCTCCAGTTCCCAGCACAATAATCTGGACAGCATCCTGGCAAAGCTCATCCATCATATAGGCAATCAAATCGAATCCTTTCTGGTCGGTCAGACGGGAAACAATACCAATGGTAAATACTTTATCATCTACTTCCAAGCCCAGCTCTTCCTGCAGGGCACGTTTGTTCTTTACTTTTTCTTTTCTGAAATTAGCCGCATTGTAATTCTTTGCAATATAAGTATCTGTTTCCGGATTAAAGTCATCATAATCAATTCCATTTACAATTCCTCTTAAATCACCGCTTCTGGCATTTAAAAGACCATTTAATCCTTCCCCGTAAAAATCTGTCTTAATCTCTTCCGCATAGGTATTACTTACGGTTGTAATTGCATCGGCATATACAATCCCCCCCTTTAGTAAATTGGCATCCTTCTTAAATTCCAGCTTATCCGGTGTAAAGTAATAATCAGATAATCCTGTGATACTTTGTACGTCTTTGACACCCCATCTGCCCTGGAATTTCAGATTATGTATGGTCATAACGGTTTTGATTCCCCGGAAGAAATCCCCGCCCTGAAATCTTTCTTTTAGGTAAACAGGAACCAGTCCGGTCTGCCAGTCATGACAGTGAATCAGCTCCGGTCTGAAACCAATCATGGGAAGTGCAGAAAGAACTGCCTTGGAAAAGAATGCATACTTTTCAATTTCCCAGAGAGCATCATCGCTATAGGGGCGGTAGCCTCCAAAGTAACCTTCATTATCAATAAAATAATATGTGATTCCCTCATATTCTGCTTCCAGAATTCCAACGTAAACATTCCGCCAGTTGAAATCCATATAAAAATTATCCCTGAATACTAATTTGTCCTTCCATTCCTGTTTCATACAGGTATATTTCGGCAGAATCACACGTACATCATAATATTCCTTATCAATACATTTTGGTAAAGACCCCACAACATCTGCCAGACCGCCTGTTTTAATAAAAGGTACCCCTTCTGATGCAACAAATAAAATATTTTTCATTGCCATTCCTCCCCTGTTTCCTTCTTTTCGTATTTTTAATATCTATAAATATTCCTAAGTCTATCTACTTTCTGAGACCTTCTGCATCTCTTTGTGACACTGCACCTAAAGATATATTTATTATACACTATCCTTTAACGATACTGCAAGCGTATTCTGTCTGCAATTAAGGCAATAAATTCTGAATTGGTAGGCTTTCCCTTTCCGGTATTAACCGTATACCCGAATAAGGCATCCAGGGTTTCCATCCTGCCCCTGCTCCATGCCACTTCAATGGCATGACGAATGGCTCTTTCTACCCGGCTTGGCGTGGTCTGGAATTTCTTTGCAATGGTAGGATATAATATCTTGGTAATGGAATTAAGCATTTCCACGTCTTCTACTGCCATCATGATAGCCTCCCTCAAATACTGATACCCTTTGATATGTGCCGGAACACCAATTTCATGAATCATATCGGTAACATCCTGTTCCAAATCGTGTTCTGCCTTTTTTTCTGTAACCTTCACAGCCTCCGGTTCCATGAGAAAACCGCTTAGTTTTTCCTCCTTGCCATTCTTTTCTCCCGGTACGGTAATCATAATCTGAAATTCCTTATTGGTATTCATTAAGTCCGTCAGTATTTTAAACATTCTTTCATTGTCTTTCGTCACAGTTGTCTTTAATTGTTCCATAAAATTCTCCCTTTATTTTGTTCCCAGACTTTTTTTAGTCTCCTTATGACAAATTATAGTAGATAAGTATTTTATGTTACAAGTCCAAGCCCTCGCGAAAACCGCACATTTTCGCACTTCTTCGCCGTTTCCTTTCTAATACTGACACCCTATGACTCTTGCGGCCAGATATAATACCAGTAAATGCAGCGGATAAAATGCATAAAACACATATTTTAGGCTTTTTCCTCTTTTTCCATTATACAGGGCTATGGGCAAAAAAGCTGCCATGGCGGCAGGTTCCCAGCAAAAAGAAACTGCCCCTGCCAGAAGCTGTGTCCCTTTATTCTGCCGGAATTCATATAATGCCGCTATACTGATAATTCCATAAATTCCATAATCAAAATTTAATACTTCGGCCCCAAAAGCAAAAACAGCAACCGTTAATAACCGCAAAAAAACTTTCCCAAAATAAGAGCATCTTTTTTCTTCAATTGCCTTAAGGCAGGCCATCGTACCAATTCCAGATACCAGTTCCCAGAACACGTTCTGATAATGCAGATTCATAAGCCTTCCGGTGATACTTAGGTTAAATGGTATTTCTGAAATCAGGGCAAACAAAACCATCCTGCCTGTATATTTTTTCAGATTGGAGGTATGACAAAACCCCTCCACCAGCAAAAAACAATAAATCGGGAATGCCAGCCTGCCTACATACCTTACCGGCCAGTAAACCATACTCCAGAACTCATGATGAAAGCCCGGCATATTTAAGATTCTTTGGATTACAACCGCCCCAAAATGGTCGATAAACATCGTAACCAGGGCAATAATTTTCAGACTGCTTCCGCTTAAAGCTATTTTCTTTTCCATTCCGTTATAAGGTACTCTGCCTGTCTCCTTTGTTCTTCTGATAAATTACCCATAATCCTTTTAATAAAAGGTCTTCATCCAGAATAACCTTCTTTTTGCACAAAGGTACAATTTTTCTTGCCAGACCTCCGGTTGCTATTACCGTGGCTTTCTGCCCGATTTCTTCTTCCATACGTTCGATAATACCGTCTAATGCCCCGGCATTACTGTAAAGAACCCCGCTTTTCATACAATCGATGGTATTTTTTCCAATGACTTTTTTGGGAACATCCAGACTGATTCCGCTAAGCTGGGAAGCTCTGGATGTAAGTGCATCCAGTGAAACCCGCATTCCCGGAAGAATCATACCGCCGATATAGTTTTTCTTTTCATCCACCACCGATACCGTGGTTGCCGTTCCCATGTCTATGATAATCAGGGGCACCGGATATTCTGCAATTCCTGCCACCGCATCTGCCACCAAATCAGCCCCTAAGGAAGACGGCTGGTCCATCAGGATATTCAGTCCTGTTCTGATTCCCGGTCCCAGAACCATGACTTCTTTTTTCAGAATTTTTTCTGCCGCCAGTTTGGCTATGTTCGTAATCTGAGGTACTACCGATGAAATAATACCTCCTTCTATCTGACTTTTTTCAATATGATAAATATCAAGCACTGTCTTGATATCCACTGCATACTCCAGTTCCGTTTTGGTTCTGACGGTGGAAAGTCTTTCTATAAAATAAGTTTTCTTTTTATCAATACATCCGATTACAATATTTGTATTTCCAATATCAATTGCCAGAATCATACATAATTCCTTTCTAAACGTTTCCTTTGCTTTTATCCGAAGAAACATAAATCTTAATCAACACTTTTCCCAAGGCCGCTACCAGAATTGCCGCTGCAATGGCTTCCGGAATACCGGAGGCTGCCACAGTCCCCATAATCAGACCAAACACTGCATTTGCCGCCACTTCCTTTGCCTGGGCATACTGTCCCCGGAAAAGAACAAAAATGCTTCCCATTACCAATATGGTATTCAGCATGGAGCCCAGAAATCCGGTTATAAAAAGTGCCAGATTCCGGTTCATTTTTATCCTCTTAAAAAAAAGATACATCCAGCCGGATAAAATTCCCATGGCTGTCCGGCATCCCACAGAAACCCAGATGGCTTTGGCTGCCCCCAAAAGCCCCGTGGTACTTAAAAATGGGGAAAATGCGAAAGACAGTAAGGTGGGCGTCATGGTATTACTAATCAAAGAACAGATTCCAAATGTCGCCCCCAGTATTCCTCCGGCCCAAGGCCCAAGTACCATGGCTCCGATGATGACGGGAATATGTACTGTCGTTGCCTTTACCACAGGCAGCTGTATCATTCCCAAGGGCGTATTTGCCAATAAAATCACAATTGCCATCATTAAGGCTACTGTTACAAACCAACGGGTATCTCTTTTTTGCTTCTTCATTTTGTTATCCTCCTTGTTATCACTCCCTTTTTACGGGATGCAATACATTGTTTTGACGGGAACTATCCCATCATAGAAATAATTTTATCCAGAATGGCTCCGGCTGCATCCTCTTTGCTCATTTTATCGAGTGACACTTCCTCATTCTGTGTAATCAGAGTCAAAACATTGGTATCTGTTTTAAATCCTGCCCCTTCCTCCTTCAGATTATTGGCAGCAATCATATCCAGATTTTTCTTCTCAAGCTTTGCCTTGGAATTACCGATTAAATTTTCGGTCTCCATGGAAAATCCGCATAAAAACTGTCCGTTTTTCTTATGTTCTCCCAGGTATTTTAAAATATCATCCGTTCGTTCCAGTGCGATGGACAGGTCTCCGTCTTTCTTTTTTACTTTTTCCTCACTGACAAAAGCCGGTCTGTAATCTGCCACTGCCGCCGCTTTAATGATAATATCCTGTTTTTCGCTGATTGCCGTTACCGCATCAAACATTTCCTTTGCCCCGGTAATGGGAATCACCTTCACAAAAAGCGGCGGTGTCAGGGAAACCGGACCGCTGATTAGGGTTACCTCTGCCCCTCGGTAAGCGGCTCTTTTTGCCAGTGCATAGCCCATTTTTCCGGAAGAATGATTGGTAATGTAACGCACCGGGTCAATTTTTTCCTGCGTCGGCCCTGCGGTCACAAGAAGCTTCTTGCCCTGCAAATCCTTTTCAAATGCAATTTCCCATAACAGACACTCCAGTAAAATATCCGGCTCCGGCATCTTTCCGGCTCCGGTATCTCCGCATGCCAGATAACCATTGGCAGGGGCTATCACATGATAACCATATTTTTCAAGAATTTTCAG
>CAZDAT010000026.1:0-16031 GCA_964503695.1 uncultured Lachnospiraceae bacterium | reverse complement strand
GAGATGTCATTACACCAAAGGAGATACAGTATCGCTTCAAGCTGATGTTAGAAGACCGTTCCATTGAGGTATGGGCATACAATCTGGAAACGGTTATGGCAGAAAAGCTGGAAACAGTTATTTCAAGGAATATTACGAATACCCGAATGAGAGATTTTTATGATATTTATATTTTGCTAAGTCTTTACGGGAATACATTTGATACCAAAGTTTTGGGAGAGGCATTGCAGGCAACAGCAAGAAAAAGAGAAACGGAATATCATTTGAAAGATGCACAGGAAATATTTGATGAAGTACAAAGTGATGGCGGTATGGAAAAACTTTGGAAGTCTTATCAGAAAAAGTTTTCCTATGCGACAAATATATCTTGGGAAATGGCGATGGAGTCAGTAAGGGAACTTTACCTTATGTGTAAAGAGTAAGAAGTAACAAAAACATATAGTATTCATGTAGAAAGACAATCAGAAATGGTTGTCTTTTTTGCGTGGTGAAAATCCGGGAAATTTGTTTACAAAACGGGAGTCTTGAATTACAAACGGGACTCTCGACTTACATTTTACTCTTACGATTTGCTGACGAATAAAAGAATGGAATGAATCAAAATAATAATTCGATTTCTCGAATGATTTATTCATGTTTTTGTTGAAGAAAATGCTGTTTTGTGGTAAAATAGTTACAATTGGATGTATTGTGCTTTATACATATAAATAGATGCTATGTAGATAGTGATTATAGAAAACGAAGAGGTAATGGATATGTCAGTATCGTATAACGGATTGTGGAAGCTATTAATTGACAAAAACAAGAAGAAAGTTGATTTGATTAATGAATTGGGAATTAGCAGCAGCACGATTGCTAAGATGACAAAAGGCGAAAAAGTTTCTATGACAATTTTGGAAAGAATCTGTGATGAAATGGATTGCGATTTTGGCGATATCATTCACTATGAAAAAGATAAGGATGGTAGAAATGATGGTGTATAGTGCCGGAATGGTGTCACAGGTATTTGCATTTGTGGAGACAAAGCAGACAGCAGAACTTATGTCAGCAGGTATGTCAAAAGAAGAAATAAAGGAAAAAGTACAGAGTGAAAATCTGTACCAGTTAAAGAATGAGACCAGACTTAGAAGAACATTTAACTATGTTTACAATCGACTGGCATCGTTACCAAAGGGAGCTGTAGAACTTCTGGTAAAAGTAGATAATGAAAATGCAAAGTTGCTTACACTGATAGGCATTATGAATACGGACAAACTGTTCTTTGAATTTGTGTATGAAATATATCGTGGTAAGGTGATACTTGGAGAAAAGACGATAGAAGACAGAGATATTAATGGGTTCTTTGATGATAAAGCAGCCCAAAGTAAAGAAGTAGCCAATTGGTCTGAAGCAGGTATTAAGAAATTAAAAAACTGTTATATAAAAAACCTTGCGGATGCAGGTTTGTTAGAATCAACAAAGACAAGAACAATTAAACATGCACTCGTTAATTACCGAATAGAAGAATTGCTTTGTGATAATGGAATGGATGCATATATCAATGCAGTAAAAGGAGTATAGCAATGCAAAAGCTGACATTAGATGAAAGACTCAACCAGATAGAAAGCAAGATATCTGAGAAGTCATTTCGTGAAAATAAAGGACTTGGAAACGAAGTCGGATATTATGTCTTTGATTATGATCCAAGGCAGGAGATAAATGTGCGAGAGTACATTAAGTACTTAAAGGACAGAATCAATAATGGTAATAAAGAATTCAAGATTATAGAAAGTGGATTTGTTGGCAAAGATATGCCCTTGCACACGCGAATTATTATGGCAGGAGAGGAATCCTTGTGGTCAAAAAAGGTAAGGAACTGACCATATCAAATCCAGGGACAATCCGAGTGACAAAAGAAGAGTTTTATGCCGGAGGTAATAGTGATCCGCGTAACCCGAATATTCTCAAGATGTTTGGTTTTGTCAATGTCGGTGAGCGTGCCGGAAGTGGTGTTGACAAGATTATGACTGCATGGAAAGAGCAGAAATGGAAAGTGCCAGAGTTTGATTTTTCAGAGCGTTCAGACAGAGTGACATTAAAACTTGAAGTTGGACAGGTTGTTTATATTCCGGGAGCTGCTGATATTAGAAATGAAAATAATAGCCAATCAGAATTAACAGGAACTGATGGAATAAATAATCTTAATAAAGAGCAAAAAATTATACATTATCTAAAAAGCCATGAAAGCATTTCAACTCAAGAAACAATGATATTATGTGAATATAAAACACGAGCTGGTGCACGTAGGTTACTGGATAAGATGATTCAAAATGCAATATTAAGGAAAATTGGAAGTGGACCAGGTACAAAATATGTATTGAATGATGTTAAAGACCATTAAAGATGAACTACTGGATATAATTCTCTATTTGTTGGATATATGTAGCCATCTACTGGATACAATCCATCTGAAAAATATCCAGTAGTATCCGATAAGTATCCATTATTGACTACCTAACGGACACTCGTAACCACTCAGATTAAAATCTGTCAGAATTTATGCGTGAATTGAGAAAAGATAATTATAGCAATATCGCAGAAAAATACTATAAGCTGGGCAATAATTTAAATTAGAGAGAGGCGATTGCTGCCTAAATAAATTTAATGTTAAGAGGAAAAACAAATGGCAACGTGGAATTCCAGAGGGCTCAGGGGCTCTATTTTGGAGGATATGATTAACAGGACAAACGAAAAATATCTGGAGAATGGTCTGGCACTGATTCAGAAGATACCAACACCGATTACACCTATCCGCATCGATAAAGAACACAGACATATCACACTGGCATATTTTGAACAGAAGAGTACTGTTGACTATATCGGTGCCGTACAGGGGATTCCGGTCTGTTTTGATGCCAAGGAATGTGCGGTAGATACTTTTTCGCTTCAGAATATCCATGAACATCAGGTAGAGTTTATGATTAATTTTGAAAAGCAGGGGGGAGTTGCTTTTTTGATTCTTTATTATACCCATAAAGACCTGCTGTATTATCTTACTTTAAAACAGCTTCTTGTCTTTTGGAATCGTGCAAAGACAGGCGGCAGGAAAAGCTTCCGTTTTGAAGAACTGGATGCAGATTATATCATGCCAAAAAAACATGGAGTTTTTGTACCTTTTTTAGATATGCTGAATCTGGATTTGCAGGAACGTGAAAGTGATGCAATGGAAAAACAAAATAAAACGTTATAATCCGGCATTTTTTACATATATTAGAGATAAGAAGATGATAGAAGGAAATGAATTTTTGGAAATTCATGAAAAACTGGAGCTTATCCGGCAAATACATAAGGAACAGGAAGAAAATGAAAGAGCACTGTATTACAGAGGAATGGATAGCAGAAGTCAGACTTTTAGTGAAGCAAATGGAGCATGGTCTGATTTCTTCCGTCTCAGGTTTTTGTTAGCGGTGCTTTTATTTTTGGGATTGTTTGTAATGGAAAAAAAGGATATGGAAATTGGCGGACTTAAATTTGGGAATATAACAGAATATATTGGTCAGAATATGGATTTGGAAAATCTATTTGACAAATAAGACACCCCCACTTAAACTGATATCAGAGAGGTGTTTATTTATGGAAAGCAACAGAAATAAGATACATATCATAGGACATAAAAATCCGGATACGGATTCCATATGTTCTGCCATTGCCTATGCAAATTTGAAAAATCAGATTTCGGAAGATGAGTATGTACCAAGAAGTGCAGGCTTAATTAACGAAGAGACCCATTATGTATTAGACCGCTTTGGTGTGGAAACGCCCAAGCTGTTATCCAATGTCTATCTGAAGGTGCGGGATGTGGATGTAAACCGCCTGCCGGGAATTGAAAGCAATACTTCCATCAAAGAAGCATGGTCCACCATGAAAGAACAGAATGTATATACCATTGCGGTGACGAAGGATGATGAACTGGAAGGGGTAATTTCTACCGGAGATATTGCAACTTCTTATATGGATGTATACGATAATGAGATTCTGGCAATTGCAAAAACCCAGTACCAGAACATTGCAAAGACCCTGGATGGGGAAATGATTACCGGAAATCCTTACGGATATTTTGAAAAAGGAAAAGTGGTGGTAGCCGCGTCAAGTCCAGATATGATGGAAGAAACCATTGAAAGTGATGACCTGGTAATTCTTGGGAACCGCTATGAGGTACAGCTTTGTGCCATTGAACTGAATGTAAGCTGTATTATCCTGTGCCTGGGTGCTCCGGTATTTAAGACCATTAAAAAAATGGCAGAGGAAAGGGATATTGTAGTCATATCCACGCCTCACGATGCGTTTACTGTAGCCCGTCTGATTAACCAGAGTATTCCGGTTACTTATTTTATGAATAAAAAGGATTCCCTGACTGTTTTTCATATGAAAGACAATGTGGAAGAAATCAAGGCAGAAATGACCCGCCAGAGAACCAGGGACTTTCCGGTACTGGATACAGATGGAAAATATTATGGCTTTATTTCCAGCAGACGTTTGATGAAAGCCAGCAAGCGAAAAGTGATTCTGGTAGACCATAATGAAAAGACGCAGGCAGTGGATGGAATTGAGCAGGCAGATATTTTAGAGATTATAGACCACCACAGGCTGGGGGGCATAGAAACCCTGGGACCTGTGTATTTCAGAAACCAGCCGGTAGGCTGCACTGCTACGATTATTTATTCTTTATATAAGGAAAATCAGATTGTGCCGGATAAAACCACAGCATCCTTACTTTGTGCGGCAATTATTTCCGATACCTTGTATTTCAGGTCACCAACCTGTACCTGGATTGATGAAATGACCGCAAAGGAATTATCCCAGATTGCCAGTCTTAATTTAAAAGAGCTGGCGGCAGATATGTTTAAAGCCGGAAGTGATTTTAAAGGAAAGAGTGCAGAAGAAATCTGTTTTCAGGATTTTAAACAGTTTGCATCCGGTGATGTGAAATTCGGGGTCGGTCAGGTAAACTGTATGAGTGATATCGAACAGGAAGAATTAAAGAAAATTATGATTCCTTATCTGGAGCAGGTCATGAAAAAACAGAAACTTGACATGGTGTTTTTCATGCTGACCAATGTAATGGATGTTTCTACCCGCTTGCTTTGCTGCGGAAAAAATGCAAAGGAGCTGGCACTGAGAGCATTTAAACTGCCGCCGGATACCGAGGATATTTATTTGCAGGATGTAGTTTCCCGTAAAAAACAACTGATTCCGGCATTTGTGGTATCTTTACAGCAATAAAAATTAAAAACAGCATTCTGTAAACATAAAATGTCTGGTTTTTCCGGAACATTTGTTACAGAATGCTGTTTTTTCATAAGATAATGCTTTTTAATTTTCCTTTACGATATTATTCAGCCATACATCACTTTTTACCATAAAGAAGCCTATGATGGCTTTGATAAATTCCAGTGACTGTACACAGAAAAATACGATAACGATGTTCCAGGTTGTAAAATTGGACAGGCAGTAAGCTACCGGAATTACAATGACCCAGGTGTAAACGGAATCAAAGATAAAGGTAACCATGGTTTTTCCGCCGGAACGGAGAGTAAAATAGGTGCTGTGGCAAAAGGCACATACAGGCATGACCAGAGCGGAAACCAGAATAAATTTTTCTGCCAAAAGCTTGATGCTGTCTTCCGTATTATAAATCTTAGGGAAGCTTCTTCCTACAAAGCTCATTAGTATTGCCATTCCGATACAGGCGGTTACCACAAAGAAAATCATCTTATTATCCGCGTCTCTGGCTTCTTTTAATTTTCCGGCTCCCAGAAGCTGGCCTACGACAATGGCAATGGAAGCTCCAAGCTGGATATATACAATATTAAATAAATTAGTAATGGTGGAAGAGATATTTTGTGCGGCTACCACTTCCAGACCACGTACCGCATAGCACTGTACAATAACAGTCATACCCATGGACCATAGCATTTCGTTTAACATAAGCGGAGTTCCCTTTTTTAACACATCCTTTAAAATGTCAGCAGGGATTTTGAAGCTTTTGTATACTCCCACAATATATTTGTTTTTCCCCGGATTTAAGTGGGTCCAGATTACTACAATGATACATTCCAGAAATCTTGCGGCAACGGTTGCAATGGCGGCTCCACGGACTCCGAGATTTGGAAAACCAAAGGCTCCGAAAATCAGACAGTAGTCCAGTATTAAGTTGGTGAAAACCGCAACCATACTGGCAATCATGGGTACTAAGGTGTGTCCTGTTTCCCGTATGGTATTGACATAAACCTGTGCAATGGCAAAGGGCACAAGCCCGATTAACATAATGGACAGGTACTGTTTACCATATTCTAGAGCCAGACCGATATCTCCCACAGAACCGGTATCATTTAAATAAAGAGAAATCAGTTCTGTGTCTAAAAAATGTCCTAATAACAATGCAATTACGGTAAGGATGGTACACATATATACTTTGAAACGGAAAGTATATTTTTGTCCTTCATAATCGCCTTTACCAAAAAACTGGGTTCCGAAAATTCCGGCACCGGATACACCGCCGAAAATACACAGGTTAAATACGAAAATAAGCTGGTTGGCAATGGCAACGCCGGACATCTGTTCCGTACCCACCTGTCCCACCATAATATTATCCAGAAAACTTACAAAGTTTGTGATGGCATTCTGGACAATCATGGGAACGGCAATTGCCAGAACGTAAAGGTAGAAATCTTTAGTGCCTATAAATTTTCTTTGAAACTTTTTTATCATACGTTTAATCCTTTCTTATAATTAATCAAAAAAATTCTGATGGATGAACGGTTACACACAAGATGTTATTATAATCTTAGATTTTTGACTTTGTCAATAAAATAAAGTATGATACAATGGTTTACAGGTTATATGGCAGTGTAAACAAAAAGAGAAGAAGAGAGGTTTTCATGAAAGATTATAAATTAGCACTTAGTGATGAAATTTTAATGCAGGTAGAAAAGCCTGCAAGATATATCGGAAATGAGATTAATTCTGTAAATAAAGCTGATGACCCGGGGGTATCTGTCCGCTTTGCCATGTGCTTTCCCGATGTATATGAAATCGGAATGTCACATTTGGGAATACAGATTTTATATGATATGTTTAACCGTTGGAGTGATGTCTGGTGTGAACGCGTTTATTCCCCATGGGTGGATTTGGACAAAATCATGCGTGAAAAAAATATTCCGCTGTTCGGGCTGGAATCACAGGAGCCTGTGAAAAATTTTGACTTTCTGGGAATTACCATCCAGTACGAAATGTGCTATACCAATATTTTACAGATTCTGGATTTGGCACAGATTCCTTTAAGGGCAAAGGAAAGAACCTGGGAGCACCCGATTGTTATCGGGGGAGGACCATGTGTATACAATCCGGAGCCCATTGCAGAATTTTTCGATATCTTTTATATCGGAGAAGGAGAGACCCGATACCGCGAATTACTGGATTTATACAAACAGGCAAAGAAAGATGGAATCTGCCGGGAAGAATTTTTAAAAGAGGCGGCAAAAATTCCGGGAATGTATGTGCCGGGATTTTATCAGGTAACTTATCATGAAGACGGAACGATTTCTTCCTTTGAGCCGGTTTTGGAAGGGTTACCCAAAACGATTCATAAGGAAATGGTTATGGATGTCAGTGACACGTATTATCCCATGAAACCTGTCGTACCCTTTATTAAGGTAACACAGGACAGGGTGGTATTGGAAATCCAGAGAGGATGTATTCGCGGCTGCCGTTTCTGCCAGGCAGGACAATTATACAGACCTGTGCGGGAAAGAGACGTGGAAGTCCTAAAAAAATATGCGGTGGAAATGTTAAAAAATACGGGACATGAGGAAATTTCCCTTAGTTCCTTAAGCTCCAGTGACTATTCAGGGCTGGAAGAGCTGGTAAACTTTCTGATAGAAGAATGCAACAGGACCTATACCAATATTTCCCTGCCATCCTTAAGAATCGATGCGTTTTCCCTGGATGTTATGAGTAAGGTGCAGGATGTGAAAAAAAGCTCTCTGACCTTTGCACCAGAAGCCGGAAGCCAGAGACTTAGAAATGTAATTAATAAAGGTCTGACGGAAGAGGTTATTTTACAGGGAAGCACGCTGGCATTTAAAGGCGGCTGGAACCGGGTAAAATTATACTTTATGTTAGGTCTTCCCACAGAAACAGATGAGGATATCCGGGGAATTGCAGAACTTAGCAATAAAATAGCCTCAACCTTTTTTGAAGTGGTTCCGAAAGAAGAAAGAAAGAACGGTCCCGTGCAGATTGTAGCCAGTACCTCTTTCTTTATTCCAAAGCCTTTTACGCCGTTCCAGTGGGCGCGAATGAATACCAAGGAAGAATTTATTGAAAAAGCCTACCTTACCAGAAATGCCATCAAAGAGCAGTTAAACCAGAAACGAATCAAATATAACTGGCATGAAGCTGATGTCAGTGTCATTGAAGGAGTTCTTGCCAGAGGTGACAGACGGCTGAATGATGTAATCGAAAAGATTTATAAAAAAGGATGCATTTTTGATTCCTGGAGTGAGCATTTTAAAAATGATATCTGGCTGGAAACCATGGAAGAATGCGGATTGGATGTGGCATTCTATACCACCAGGGAACGAAGCCTGGATGAAATATTCCCATGGGATTTCCTTGATTGCGGTGTCACAAAGGAACATTTAATCCGGGAATGGAAAAAAGCATTAAAGGAAGAAGTATCTTCCAATTGTGCCGTTAAATGCCAGGGCTGCGGTGCTTCAAAATACGGAGTCGGCATTTGTACCAAAACCAGAAGTGCGATTCCTGAAGAACATCCAGAAAATAAGAATATGTCCGAAAGTGGAACAGATGCGGCAAGGTCTGTGCAAGATGCAGGAATACAGGGGAATGGAGGAATGGAAAATGCGAATCAGAATTAAATTTAAGAAGCATGGTGCCGTAAAATTTATCGGACATCTGGATTTTATGCGTTATTTTCAAAAAGCCATCCGCAGGGCAGGAATAGATATTGCTTACAGCGGCGGCTTCAGCCCCCACCAGATTATGAGCTTTGCGGCTCCCTTGGGGGTAGGACATTGCACCAATGGCGATTATCTGGATATTGAGGTAAACTCCCATCATGGAAAACAGGACATGATAGAACGGTTGAATCAGGTAATGGCGAAAGGTGTAACCATTGAAAATGCAGTGGCATTGGGAGAAAATGCGAAAAATGCCATGGCAAGCGTAGCCGCGGCTTCTTATACCCTGGAATGGAAAGACGGCTATGAAGTACCGGACAATCTGGAAGAAGAGGTGGCACGTTTCTATAAACAGGATTCTATTAAGGTAATCAAACAGACCAAGAAAAGCACCCTGGAATTGGATTTGAAGCCGGGGATATATGAATGCCAGGGCACGAAAAATTCCATTTTCATTCTTGTGGATGCCAGCAGCAGCGGAAATATCAAGCCGGCTCTCTTTTTGGAAGCTTTTTATTCTTTTCTTGGCAGGGAATTTAATCCCCTTGCAATACAGATTACCAGAGAAGAGACGTATACCGACATGGGAGAAAATAAGAAACGAAAACTGGTGCCGTTGGATGCGGCAGGAGAAGATTTTTAATGAGTTCTGCGTTATTAATTATAGAAAGAAAAGGACAGGTTTTGTCTTTGTTATATCGTGAAAACCGTCTGGAACAGGTAAAGGTGCATGACAAGAAATGGAAAGAATCGGAAAACTCTGTTATGAACATAAGCGAAACAGACGAAAAGCCAAAAACAGATTTTCCTGTTTTGGAAAGCATCTATATCGGAAAAGTGAAAAATGTAGTTCCCACCCTGGATGCAGCTTTTGTGGAAATAGAGAAAGGGATTCTTGGATTTTTACCTTTAAAAAATGCCAGAAATCCCATAATAACCAACCGGGAGTATGACGGAAGGCTTCTTGCCGGAGACGAGATTTTAGTTCAGGTGGAAAAAGAGGCTATAAAAACAAAAGATGCGGGTCTTACCTGTAATCTGTCTTTTACCGGAAAATACCTGGTTCTTACCACCGGAAAACAGAATCTCGGCTTTAGTTTAAAATTACCCGCCGAAACAAAGGAAAAATGGAAACAGATAATCGAAGATGGAAAATACGAGGAAATACTGCGTAGGGAAAATGCAGGCATGGTAGTTCGCACCAATGTCAGCAGCCTTATGACAGAAACCGCAGATTCCATACCCGGAGCCAAAAAAGAGACCGGAATGACAGGAGAAAATCGCTTTCGGAAAGAGTTTGAAGAGCTGCTTCTTTTAAAAACAAAGATTTTAAAGGAAGCTTCCTACCGCACCTGCTTTAGCTGTCTGTTCTCACCCATGGAAGGGTTTCTTACGGATATCCGGGACAGCCATGAGGCTTCTTTTGATAAAATAATGACGGATAATCTTTTGATTTATCAGCGAATCCGGGAAACATTTCCAGATATGGAAAATGTGGAATTATATCAGGACAGCCGGATTTCCTTGAGCAAATTATATAGTGTGGAAACCAGACTAAAAGAGGCTCTGGAAGAAAAAGTGTGGTTAAAAAGCGGGGCATACCTTGTTATCCAGCAGACCGAAGCACTGACGGTCATTGACGTAAACAGCGGTAAGGTTCAAAAAAAACATCCAAAGGATGACATTTACCATATTATCAATAAGGAAGCCGCAGAAGAGATTGCAAGGCAGTTGTCTTTAAGAAATCTTTCCGGAATCATTGTGATAGATTTTATCAGTCAGAATACCAAAGAACAGGATGCAGGGCTTCTTAGTTACCTTAAGCACCTTGTAAAAAAAGATTCTGTAAAAACCAATGTAATTGACATGACACCGTTAGGTCTTGTGGAAGTGACCCGAAAGAAGGTTTGTAAGTCGCTACGGGAACAGATAAAAGTAAATTAATTGCAAAACTGGAATATTTAGATATTGTATGAGTTTAATAACTGTAACGAAAGCACGCTTTCGCTGTCAGTTATTAAACTCATACAAAGGTAATTTTCGAATCAAGAGTTTTGCAATTTTTATATGTTAAATTTTTTTAATCCTTTTTTTAAACGTACAGAGATGGGGCAGGTTTCCCCATTTTTCATATAGATAGTTAATGTATTAAAATCTATTTTGGAAATATTGTCTTTATTTATAATATAAGAGCGATGACAACGATAAAAACGTTGATCAAGTTGTTTTTCGATGTCTTTTAGTTGACCTTTAAATTCAATAATTCTTTTTTGAGTATGTAATATTATTTTGTGAATGTTACTGGATGTTTCAAAAAATAATATTTCATTATAATCAAAAGCTGTGCATTTATCTGTAGTTTGAATTACAAATGTTTTTATAACATTGTTATTTAGAGAAATGTATTTTTCATGTACATTTAAAAGACATTCGTGTATTTTATTTTTGATATGTTCTGCAGAATCTTTTATAATAAAATCTAAAGCTTCAACTTTATATTGAAAAGTTAAAAAACTCATTTCAGAATGAGAAGTTATAAATATAATAAAGCATCTGGGTTGTATTTTACGGATGCGTTGAGCAAGATTTAAACCATTTATATCAGATTTTAAATCTATATCAAGAAAAAATAATCCAATATTGTCAGCCTTTTTAATTTGTTCTAAGACATAATAAGGATTGGAAGTGGATTGTAAAATACGCATATCTAATGATTCAATGAGGATTGTATCTGCAATATATTTGGTAAATAAATTTAGTTGTTTTTGATTATCTTCGCATATATATATGTCAATCATAAAAGACTCCTTTACCAGTATTTATGGCATATTATATTAGAATTGAAATCATAAATCAACTAATTCATTATTTAAAGTTTTGTAGAAAATAATGAATTATGAAAATTGGTGAGGTAAAAATGGATTTAATTGTAAATAAAATTTTAGAATGTATAAAAACTAATGAAGATGAAATTGAAATTCTTAAGATGAGATTAGGAATTGAAGTTTTAATTCATAATATTTTAATGATTGGCAGTATTCTGATTTTTGCAAAAATGTTGGGCATATTTAGCGACGCAGTAATATTATTTATTGGATATGGTCTGTTAAAAATGACGGCTGGAGGAATTCATTTTAAAAAAAGTATTTCATGCATTTTAGGAACCGGGGCTTTTATTATTTGTGGGAGTAATATTGCAAAAAAACTGGAATTATCCTTTGCAACTGTTTTGGTAATTTATATTATTTGTACAATAATATTATGGATAACTGCACCACAGGGAACTGAAAATAATCCTGTTTCACAAAAGAACTATTTTATTTTAAAACGGAGAATGATGGTGATTTTAGGAATATATCTATTGGGTATGATATATTTGTATAGAGTTAAAACTTATATTGTTTATTTAATATTAATTGCTATAGTATTTGAAACATTTACACTTTGCATTTCTATATTAAAAAGCTGCTTTATCGGTAAAAAGCAGCAATAGAAAGAAGATTATTTTTTTATAAGGAGACGTTGTATAAAAAGGGAATCTTTAATTTCAGTATCTTGAAAAACGTGATTATATTTAGAACATATTTTATAAGCATTATATAATCCGATACCATGATTAGGTCCTTTTTTAGAATTAACAGGTTTATCAAAAGATGTAAAATGTATACCAGCATCAATAAAAGTATTTATAATTATAAAGATGTACTCGCTTTTGGAGTCGATAATGGCAAATCGAATTGTCGGAGCGTTGGTTTCTAATGTTGCTTCAATAGCATTATCAAGATAAATTCCTAATACTCTGGATAAATCAACAATGTCCATATAAAGTTTGTATATTTCATCGGATATTTCTACGCTTACATTTATATTTAGTTCTGTGGCATATAATAATTTAGCTGAAATGATACTTTTTAATTCGATGCTTTTTATATTTATAAGTTGATTTAAACATGAAGTATTTGAAAAGAGAGTTTTATTAAGCGGATTAATTTCCTTTTCAAAGTATGTCTGCAATCCGTTAATATCGCCAGTTTCTATATAGCCAGACATAGAAAGCATGACATTTAAATAATCATGTTTAAAAGAACGAAGAGAGGAATATAGATTTTCAATTTGATTTGTATATTCCTGTAATCTGTTATATGATTCTTGTTTTATATTATTTTCCATTTGTTTATAATTAGCCTTGATTACATTTATAATCATAATAGTTGATAATAAAAAATAACATCCAAATAAAATACAATTAAAAGTTATTATTTGTCGATTATATCCTATATAATCCCCGATTATTATATTGAATAAAAAAATAAAAAGACAAATAAAGAGATTTATGGTAATTAATATTAATGAATCTTTTTGAATATTCGTCTGTATTTGAATGCGTAAATAACTAATAAATTTATTAATAATTGGACAAATAAAAAGTAAAAGAAAAATATAAGATGATATATATATAATGTAATATTTCGAATTCTGCAGTTTGGAAATCGGATAGATAAAATCCCACAGTAAAGAAAATGCATTATCGCACAAAACACAAAAAAGATATATTATTATAAAAGTGCAGATGTTTTGTAAGCGATTATTTCTGATTATGGCTATGTAAATGCAAGAACTTATGATTAGAAAAATAGCCCCTAAATTACCTAATAAATAAATTATTAGTAAAATATTAAGTAATAAAATGAAAAAAAAGGTTACTTTTTCTTTTATATTTAAATGAAAGGGCATAAAATAGCATATAGGAATTAAATAAGAAAAAACACTCATGAAAAATAAAAGATAATTAAATAGTGTTTGCATTATGCATCCTCCAATAAAACATTTTATAATAATATAAAATGTTTTATTTTTATTGTCAATAATTGTGATGCTGTAGATGAGAATATTAAAACAAAAAATAGTTGTAAGATGAATTATCTATTATCAAACGTTTATTCAGAATAAACGTTTGATAATAGATAGAGAAAATTCATTAGTTATTAATAAAAAAGCATTTATTAATGTTTTATAAAATTATGAAATTATACAGTATAATACAGATATTACGAGAGAGGAGGTAAGAACCAATGGTGGATTCAGTAAAAAAAATGGCGAGCAATATGATGATTAAACTAGGAGAACATTCAGTTGGAAAATGTATGATACCCGGTATGTTTGATCCTCATATTCCGTCAGAATTAAAAGAAGACATTTGTTTAGAACAAAATAAACAAAAAAATAGTTTGTTTTAATTGTTCCTATTTAATGTTGATTTTATTCCAAATGGATTATTATGTAAAAAATCTGCTGACAAGGAATAACAAATTTGTTATAAAAGGAGAGAAGACATGATGAAAAAAATAATGGT
The DNA here is from genome assembly GCA_964503695.1 of uncultured Lachnospiraceae bacterium. Classification (GTDB taxonomy): domain Bacteria; phylum Bacillota; class Clostridia; order Lachnospirales; family Lachnospiraceae; genus SFDP01. The sequence continues at coordinate 1,715 of CAZDAT010000026.1, read as the reverse complement.
TTTAATAATGACAATAGTAATGAGTTTTGGAATGGTAATATCTGTAAATGCATCAAATAAAGAAAATACCCTTGAACTGGCTGAAAAGACAACTGATGATAATGAAATAACAAATCGTGCTATAAGTATTTCAAAAGATTTTTCTTGTGCAACAGGTAAGAGTTGGTCGACAACTTTTACGGTGAATAAATTATTTGCTGAAGACCACAATGCATTTAAGGTTGTTATAAGTAATCTTAAAAGTGGAAAATATAAAATTATAATAGAAGGTAGTGATGGTTATTCCTATACTTCTAGCGAACATTCTACAGACCGAACAATAACAGTAACAAATGCAAAATCAGGTGATGTTAGCTATACGGTATATATTGTGAATGTAGGTTCCGGAGAATTAGCTGGTCATGTAAAAATTTCTAGTTATTATGCAAATTAAATAAAAATACAACTGCCATAAACCTTTAATTTTGATAACAAAATATTTATGGCAGTTGTATTTTTGAAAGGAAAAAAGATGTCAGCATTTACATTAAAAATCATTGCACTGGTAACCATGCTTTTGGACCATTGTGGGGCTTTATATGAAGGATGGTTTTACAAGGAATGGTTTAATCTGCGGGAAATCGGTCGTATTTCTTTTCCGCTATTTACGTTTTGTATGATAAACAGTTGGGGAAAGACAGGAAATAAGGAAAAGTATTTACAACGGATTATGTTTTCTGCTTTGGTTTCGCAAATACCATTCACATTAGCTTTTAACATGGTTAATCAGATGAAGCTTAACCAGACAGAAAAATTAAATGTATTTCTTTGTTCCGGAGCAATTCATTTGGTGATGATAGCACTTTTAGTGATATTATATGTTTACCATGAGAGAAAAATAGATGCTTCTTTCTGGTGCTTTCTTGGGTGTCTTCTGATACGCCCTTTTGCAATAAAGATAAATGGAATTTGGATATTAAGTGACACCCTTAATATCTTTTATAACTATATGGCAGGCTTGCTGACGATAGATGCAATAGAGAAAAACAGATTGCGTTCTCAAAAAGGTATTGTTGATAAAGTGCTTTTGTGTCTGTGGATTATAGTTTTACATATATACATTGTGATGGACTCTGATTATGGCTTTGCCGGGGTTATCTTAATGTATGGATTATTTCTGCTTCGGGAGAAAAAAGAATTGCAAATGCTTATGATAGCAATCTGGTCCATTGGATTTTATGGTGTTATAATCGGAAATAGGGATAATGCAATTTATGCCTGCTTAAGTACCATTTTTGTGTTTTTATATAATGGAAAGAAAGGCAGGTCAATGAAATATTTCTTTTATGTATTTTATCCGACACATTTATTGTTTTTGGGGATTCTGAATATAATTCACAGGATTAATTGAGTCTTGAAAAATAATAATAGAAGTTACAAAACGTAACAGTTCAGCCTTAAAGCAGTTAAAACAGAGAAATTCAAAAAAGTTTTTAATGGGAGATATCCACAAAAATAAGTTTTCTTTTCCTCTGCACGGATTGGATTATGCTTTATGTGGATAATTCTGTTTTCCGGCAGTCCAAATGAAAAGGATTTATCCGAAAAATAAGTCGGGAAATCCACATCTGACCTGTTGTATCTTACTTTATCCACCGTCATTTTGACGGAACAAAAATCTGTTAGTGTATAATTTTAATTGGCAAAAACAGGAATTAATCCTAAAAGAAAAAGGA
>CAZDAT010000025.1:0-16257 GCA_964503695.1 uncultured Lachnospiraceae bacterium | reverse complement strand
AACAGCTATGTGAAAGTGGAAGACTGGAGGGTAAAGGAAAATTCTACGGTCACCTACTCCGTGGGAGGTCTTATTCTTAGTAATTCCGGTGCGGTTACGGCAAATTACTGGCTGTCAGAGATTTATGACGAGGAAATTGCAGAAGCCCACAGAAATGCGGATATCCACATTCATGATTTATCCATGCTGACAGGGTACTGTGCAGGATGGAGCTTAAAGCAACTGATAACGGAAGGTCTTGGAGGTGTTACCGGTAAGATAACCTCGGCTCCTGCTTCCCATCTGTCCGTTTTATGCAATCAGATGGTAAATTTTCTTGGAATTATGCAGAACGAATGGGCAGGAGCACAGGCATTTTCTTCCTTTGATACTTATCTTGCACCATTTGTAAAAGCAGACAATTTATCTTATAAAGAAGTGAAAAAATGTATTGAGTCATTTATCTATGGCGTTAATACACCCAGCCGCTGGGGAACACAGGCTCCCTTCAGCAACATTACACTGGACTGGACTGTGCCTTCCGATTTGGCGAATCTTCCTGCCATTGTAGGCGGAAAAGAAATGGATTTCTGCTATAAGGATTGTAAGAAAGAAATGGATATGGTAAACAAAGCCTTTATCGAAACCATGATTGAAGGGGATGCCAATGGAAGAGGATTTCAATATCCCATTCCCACCTATTCCATTACCAGGGATTTTGACTGGTCCGATACAGAGAATAACCGGCTTTTATTTGAAATGACATCAAAATATGGTACTCCGTATTTTTCCAATTATATTAATTCCGATATGGAGCCCAGTGATGTACGTTCCATGTGCTGCAGGCTACGTCTGGATTTGCGGGAGCTTCGAAAGAAAACAGGAGGATATTTCGGCTCCGGGGAAAGTACGGGAAGCGTGGGAGTCGTAACCATTAATATGCCCCGTATTGCTTACTTGTCTGCAAGCAAAGAGGATTTTTACAAACGGCTGGATAAAATGATGGATATTGCTGCAAGAAGCCTGAAAATAAAGCGGGGCGTTATTTCCAAATTATTAAATGAGGGGCTGTATCCTTATACGAGAAAATATCTGGGAAGCTTTGAGAATCATTTTTCTACCATCGGTCTGATTGGAATGAATGAAGTGGGATTAAATGCAAACTGGCTGAGGGCAGACCTGACCCATACGCAGACACAGGAATTTACCAAAGAAGTGCTGAATCATATGAGAAACCGTCTTTCCGATTATCAGCAGTTATATGGGGATTTGTACAATCTGGAGGCAACTCCGGCAGAAAGTACGACTTATCGGCTGGCAAAGCATGATAAGAAACGGTGGCCATCCATAAAAACAGCAGGAAAAGAGGGAGATACACCTTATTATACGAATTCTTCCCATCTGCCTGTGGAATTTACCACGGATATTTTTGATGCACTGGATATTCAGGATGAATTACAGACACTGTATACCTCCGGTACGGTATTCCATGCATTTTTGGGAGAAAAATTACCGGACTGGAAAGCAGCGGCAAACCTGGTAAAAACCATAGCAGAAAATTATAAGCTTCCTTATTATACACTGTCACCGACCTATTCGATTTGCAGGGAGCACGGTTATCTTGCCGGGGAACAGCCTGTATGTCCCAGGTGTCAGGCACCCACAGAGGTATACAGTCGTATTACAGGATATTACAGACCGGTACAGAACTGGAACGATGGTAAATTACAGGAATATGCAAACCGCAAAGAATATGATATTGCCTCTTCTGTATGTAAGAAAAAGAAGACCGAACCGTCGTTTACAGAAAATAAAGAAGAAGTAAAAGCCAAAACGGCAGAAGAAATAAAATATCTGTTTACCACAAAAACCTGTCCCAATTGTCGTGCGGCGAAAGAGTATTTGAAAGATGAAAATTATATTTTAGTGGATGCAGAGGAAGAAATGGCACTGGCACAGAAATATAAAGTCATGCAGGCTCCCACCTATGTTGTGATTGACCGGGAAGGTGTACATAAATATATTAATGCTTCCAATATAAAGAAATATGTGGATAGTATATAGGCAAAAGAAATAATTTGAGGTAAAATAAGAAGAATTGTGTCCAGGGCTTCATGATAGTAATGTAAAGAGGGTCTGAGTACAGTTGAATGTTCGAACCGGGAGGAAAAAAGATGATTAACAAATTAGTCAGTAAGATTCAAAAAACACAGGCACCAATCGTAGTGGGTCTTGACCCTATGATGAAATTTGTTCCGGAGCATATTACAAAAAAGGCTTTTGAGGAATATGGAGAGACCCTGGAAGGTGCGGCAGAAGCCATCTGGCAGTATAACAAAGCCATTGTAGACTGTATTTATGATTTGGTTCCGGCAGTAAAACCGCAGATTGCCATGTATGAACAATTCGGCATTCCGGGATTGATTACTTATAAGAAAACCATTGACTATTGTAAATCAAAAGACCTTGTTGTTATTGGAGATATCAAACGTGGAGATATCGGTTCCACCTCAGAAGCTTATGCCGTTGGCCATATGGGAAAAGTACAGGTAGGAAATAATTTTTTCCATGGATTTGACGAAGATTTTGCCACACTGGCTCCCTACATGGGTTCTGATACCATTAACCCATTTAAAAAAGTATGTCGGGAAGAAAAAAAGGGACTTTTTGTATTGGTAAAAACCTCCAATCCAAGCAGCGGAGAATTTCAGGATAGATGGATAGACGGCAGACCCTTATATGAATGGGTTGCCGAAAAGGTTGTGGAATGGGGAGCTGATTTTATGGGAGATTCCTACAGCTACATAGGAGCTGTCGTGGGAGCCACCTACCCCGAAATGGGAGCGGTTCTTCGAAAAATTATGCCGAAAAGCTTTATTTTAGTGCCGGGATATGGTGCTCAGGGCGGAAAAGGCAAGGATTTGGTACACTTCTTTAATGAAGACGGCTTGGGTGCCATTGTAAATTCCTCCAGAGGAATCATTGCAGCTTACCAGCAGGAAAAATATGCTTCCTTTGGTTCTTTAAATTTTGCAGATGCTTCCCGCCAGGCGGTGATTGATATGAGAGAGGATATTAATACTGCATTGGCAGAAAAATAAAGAAAAACAGCTACAAGGGTAAGAAAATAAAGAAAGCGGATGAATGAACACAGGAGGTTAGAAACATGGAAAGCTATAAGAGCGAGTTTATAGAATTTATGGTAGAAAGTAAAGTGCTGAAATTTGGTGACTTTACTTTAAAAAGCGGAAGAAAATCTCCGTTTTTTATGAATGCGGGAGCTTATGTAACCGGAACACAGCTTAGGAAATTAGGTGAATATTATGCGAAAGCGATTCATGACAACTATGGGGATGATTTTGATGTACTTTTCGGACCTGCCTATAAGGGGATTCCGTTAAGTGTTGCGACGACCATTGCCTATAGTGAATTGTATGGAAAAGAGATTCGTTACTGCTCCAACCGGAAAGAAGTAAAAGACCATGGAGATACAGGAATCTTACTGGGAAGTAAGTTACAGAACGGCGACAGGGTTGTGATTATTGAAGATGTAACTACTTCGGGAAAATCCATTGAAGAGACATTTCCGATTATTCGGGCACAGGCAGATGTTACGATTAAAGGACTTATGGTTTCCCTAAACCGCTGTGAAAGGGGAAAAGGGGAGAAAAGTGCCCTGGAAGAAATTAAGGAACTGTACGGTTTTGAAACCAATGCAATTGTATCTATGGAAGAGGTTGTAGAATATCTTTACAACAGGGAATGCCAGGGAAAAGTATGGATTGATGAGAAAATGAAAAAAGCAATTGATGATTATTATGCAATATATGGTGTAAAATAAATGAGGGCTGTCGCATTAAGATGATAATTGTAAGATACTTTTGAATCTTTTCTTAATACGACAGCTTTCTGTTGTGTCAGCGATAAAATAGGGGTACACTATAAAAAGAGAGGTTGTTAATATGGAAAAAACAAAAGGATATAAGTTTACAAATAAAAAACACCCTGAGAAGGGAATCATGTCAGCCATACTGGGTGTGATTTCACTCTTTTCAGTCGGGATAGCAGTGTATCAGTCATTTCTGGCAAAGGGAGAAGCCGCCACGAATCTGGGAGTGGCAGGACTTATGATTACACTGTTTTCAGCGGCAGGATTGGTGTTAGGTGTTCTGGCTAGAAAAGAGCCGGACAAATTTTTGTTTTTCCCATATCTGGGTATTTTATTAAACATCGTTTCGTTAGGATGTATCAGCATTATTTTATATGCAGGAGCATATGGAATTTAAAAAAATTATACTATTGGTTTTGTGCAGTTTTTATAACTGTAACGAAAGCACGCTTTCGCTGCCGACATCTGACAGCGGTACATAAGTGCCTAAAATACAGGCACTAAGTACCGGTCGATGCCGAAGCACTTATCGTTTCAGTTATAAAAATTGCACAAGGCAGAGTTACAATTTACTGAAAATTAAAAAATGGGAAGGAGAAGGATATATATGTTGGAAAGATTAGAGCTTGCGGTAGAAAGAATCCGTCAGATAAAAATGGAAAAAGCTTTACAGAAAGAATATCAGGAGTATTTTGAGACTGTGGCAGAGTTTCTTTTATTGGTAGAAGAAAACAGGCAGTGGAATGAGGAAGGAAATCTGTATACGGCGGAGGCAGAAGAACTGGAAAAAAGAAATTACAGGCTGTATCAGGATGTTTTACAAAAAAATTATGAAAAAAGCTATGCCAATCCTGCTTTTGCAGTGGGGATATTTGGAAAGGACATGGGACAGCTTTTGTCTGCTCTTTATGCGGAAATCAGAAGTCTCATAACGGCAGCTTTTGAAAATGATGTGGAGTCTCTGGTTATCCGTATGGAACTGTTTTTGGAAATTTATGGTCAGTTTCTGGATGCGGCAGAGGAAGGGAAGCTGCCGGAAGTTTCCTTGTTAAAAGAGACTTACTTCTGGTTTGCCTGTGATTATATCGAGGATATTTTGAGAAAACAGGTAACGGCACAGTTTGACCGGAAAGAAAACAAGACTACAAAATGGCTGGATAAAACAGAACTGACAGACCTTCGCTACCTCTATTATTATGGCGAGTATGTTACCGAAAATGAGAAAAAACTGGCTTCATATATGAATGCCCTTCCGGAAGAAAAAATTGCACTTATGGCAGATACCTATACAGAGGGATACCGGAAAGGCTTTGCGGCAACACAGAAGGATATATCCATAAAGAAATCCGTAAATGTATATTATGTTTTAGGAATGGAACGCATGGTAAAAAAAGCCATGGAGAATTTTAGGAATATGGGACTGGAGCCGATTTTATATCGTGCACCGGTAAGCTTTCTTTCCGGCAGAAAAATGTTTAAAGGCGGCTACAGCGGAGCCAATGCCAATAAACAGTTTGAATATGACCATGAATATGACAGTGCACTGTATTTAAACAGTAAGTACATTGCAAGAAAGCTGGAGGCATATAAGGCTGTTCTGGAAGAAGAAAAGGAAGAATGTGCCGTTATGGGCGGTCCTGCGGTGATTGAAACATTCGGGGAAACTCCTTTTGTACCGGTACCAAAGCCGGAGAATCTGAAACTGGATGAGCACAGACAGAAGCTGCAGACAGAATATGTCAGTAAAGGAATGCAGATATTGAATCAGTATGTAAAGGGGGAGGAAAGAAGCTTTACGATTATTGCCTTTCCTGTGCCTGCCATTGGAGAGAAATTTGAGGAAGTATTTGAAGAAACCATCAAATTAAATACACTGGATAGTGAAGTATATACCAGGTGCCAGCAGAGCCTGATTGATGCACTGGACAGTGCAGAATACGTGAAAGTGAAAGGACAGGGAAAGAATCATACGGATTTACAGATTGCCATGTGGCAGTTAGAAGACAGAAAGAAACAGACCAATTTTGAAAATTGTGTGGCAGACGTGAATATTCCTGTGGGGGAAGTCTTTACCTCTCCGAGACTTACCGGAACAAACGGCAAGTTACATGTGCCGAAGGTCTTTTTGAATGGACTGGAATACCGGGAACTGGAACTGACGTTTCGGGATGGCATGATAACAGAGTATACCTGTAAAAACTTTGAAAATGAGACAGAAAATAAAAAGCTCATTAAGGAAAAGCTGCTGGCAAACCGGGATACCCTTCCCATGGGTGAATTTGCCATTGGAACCAATACCACAGCCTATGTGGCGGCAAAAAGATTACAGATAGAGGATGTTCTTCCCATTCTGATTGCAGAAAAAACAGGTCCTCATTTTGCCATCGGAGATACCTGCTACAGCAGGGAAGAGGATGTGGCATCTTATAATCCTGACGGCAAACAGATTATGGCAAAGGAAAATGAAAAGTCGATGCTTAGAAAAACAGATATAGAAAAAGCATACTTTGGATGCCATACGGATATTACCATTCCCTATGATGAACTGGGAGCTCTTACGGCAGTTACAAAAGACCGGGAAGAAATTCCTGTGATTGTAAATGGGCGTTTTGTGCTTGCGGGAACCGAAGAGTTGAATCAGCCCTTTGACGAACCGGATATTATTTAGTACAATAGAAAAGAATTACTGTGTGTAATGATTTTGAAAAAGTCATAGATGGACTATAGAGAAGTAAGGAGATTTGAAATTTATGAAAAAAATCACGAAAAACCGTAAGATAAAAGGTACGTTGCTGGCATTTGCCTTAGGGATGCTTGTGTGGTGCACACTTCCCACGGTAAGCCTTGCAATGGGAAAAGCCGATGTTACCGCCAGCAGTGCCAAAATCCGGAAAAGTGCGGATACCGGAAGTGATGCAGTGGCATCCGTAAAAAAAGGAGACAAACTGGATGTTCTTGCTTCCAAAACAGACAGCAATGGCTATACCTGGTATAAGGTATATGTAGACGATACGGAAACAGGCTATATCCGTTCTGATCTGGTGAAGGTTGAAGGAAGTATTTCGGCAGAAAAAGAAAGTGAAACCAAAAAAGAAGAGACTACGGCAGATAAAACCACGGAAAGCGGCGGAAATACTACGGTAGTCGGCAGTAATAATTCCACCACCACAGAGAAAAAGGAAGAAACGACAACGGAAGTGGCGGTTGTAAATGTCAGCGAGACAGAGGTGGCAGAAGCGAAAACAACCGCGGATGTACGTGTGAGAAAAGGGGCAGGTACGAAATTTGATGTGGCAGGAAATGCAAAAAGCGGAACCCAGGTGACGGTGTCCGGTGTTGCTGCAGATTCGGAAGGAAAAAACTGGTATCAGATAAGCTTTAACGAAGGAGATAAAACTGTCAATGGATTTATCCGTGAAGATTTCCTGGAAGTAGTAAGCTATGTGGAACAGGAAGTGGAAGAACCGGTGGAAGAGGAGCCGGCAGAAGAAGAACCGGTGATTGAAAACCAGGATTATTATTTAAAATATATGCAGAATGATTCCGGTGAAATGGACTGGTATCTGTTTAATAATATCGAAGGCACAAGCCAGAGTCTGACCCAGATTCTGAATGTGGTGGAACAGGCACAGAATATAGGATTAAAAGAAAATGAACAGATAAGCACCATGCGTATGATTCTGATTATTTTAATCGTTGTAATAGTGGCATTAGTGGCGGCTGTGACAATTCTTGCTTTCAAGCTTCGTGATACTTATGAATATGAGGATGATGACGAAGAAGATGATGAAGAAGATGATGATGACGATGAGACAGACGACACTGAAGAGGCTGAAGAAGAAGACGAAGAGACGGTTACAAAAGCATCCCGCATTTCCTTACGTGGATTTGGAAGAAAGAAGGTCCAGGTAGAAGAAGTGGAAGTGGAGGAAGAAGATACTCTGGAGGAAATTCAGCCCATAAATCCTGTGAATACAAAGAAAACAGAAAATAAAGCATGGCAGTCAAAAGATTTTCTGGAACTGGATGATGATATGGAGTTTGAATTCTTAGATTTATAATTTTTTTCATAGACAAAAGATAAATGGAGCTGTCAGAATCATGGCAACTCCATTATTAGCCAAAAAAACAGGCAGGAGGTTGGAATGCAGAAACAATTTACCGAAAAAGCAAAAAAAGCATTGGCATTTGCTTCAAAGGCAGCCACAAGATTGCATCAAAACTATATAGGCTCCGAACATATTCTTGTAGGACTGCTGCAGGAAAATACAGGTGTAGCGGCAAGGGTATTGCAGGAAAATGGAGCAGATGCACAAAAAGTAATAGAGATTATCAAGGACCTTATTGCACCGGAAACGGACCTGTTGACAAAAGAAAAAAACGGTTATTCAAAACGTGCACTCAATATTTTGGAGGAAAGCCACAGACAGGCAAAGCGGTTTGGCTGTGAGTTGACCGGTACGGAGCATATCCTCATGGCAACCATCAAAGAAGGGGAAAATGTTGCTGTGCGTCTGTTAAATACCCTGGGATTTTCCACCCAGAAAATCTATGTGGATTTGCTTCTGGCAATGGGCGAGGATGCCAATCTGTATAAAGAAGATTTGGCACGTCATAACACGAATGGCAGAAAAAAAGAAAATTCTGCCCTGGAGCATTTTAGCAGAGATTTGACGGCTCTTGCAAGGGAAGGAAAGCTGGATGCGGTAATCGGAAGGGATACGCAGATTGCCAGGGTGATTCAGATATTAAGCAGAAGAATGAAAAATAATCCCTGTCTGGTAGGAGAACCGGGCGTGGGAAAGACTTCCATCGTAGAAGGTCTGGCACAGAGAATTGTGGCAGGGGATGTGCCGGATACCGTAAAGGGAAAAAGAGTCCTGATGTTGGATTTATCGGCAATGGTAGCAGGAAGTAAATACCGCGGTGAATTTGAAGAACGAATGAAACGTGTGATGCAAGACGTGGCGAAGGAAGGAAACGTTCTTCTTTTTATGGATGAGGTTCATACCATGATAGGGGCAGGAGGTGCGGAGGGTGCCATGGATGCTTCCAATATCTTAAAACCTGCTTTGTCAAGAGGGGAACTGCAGCTTATCGGGGCAACCACCATTGACGAATACCGCAAACGCATTGAAAAGGATGCCGCCCTGGAGAGAAGATTCCAGCCGGTTATGGTGGAAGAACCGACAGAAGCGGAAACCATAGAGATTATAAACGGCATCAAGGGAAAATATGAAGAGCATCATGGCGTAACCATTACCAAAGAAGCCGCAGAGGCAGCGGTACAGTTGTCCATGCGTTACATCAATGACAGAAACCTGCCGGATAAAGCCATTGACCTGATTGATGAAGCCTCCGCCGCCATTCGATTGAAAAGAATCGAGAAGCCCAAAGCACTGCTGGAGATGCAGCAGCAGCTAAAAACCTTGGAAGAAACCATGGAAACAAAGATTATGGAAGAGGATTTTGCCGGGGCAGGACAATGCAGACGTGAGAAAGCCGGGTTAGAAGAAAAACTGTTAAAACAGCAAAAGGCTTATGAGAAAAAATGCCAGCAGAAGGAATATGTGGTTACCGAGGAAGACATAGCCCAGGTGGTAGCTGACTGGACAAAAATTCCGGTGAAAAAACTGGCAGAAAAAGAAAGCGAACGATTGTTAAAGCTGGAATCCATCCTGCATAAAAGAGTGATAGGACAATCAGAGGCAGTGGAAGCAGTGGCAAAAGCCATGCGAAGAGGAAGGGTAGGATTACAGGACCCGAAAAAGCCCATAGGTTCGTTCCTTTTCTTAGGTCCTACGGGAGTAGGAAAAACAGAACTCAGCAAAGCTCTGGCAGAAGCCATGTTTGGTTCAGAGGATGCCTTGATTCGAATTGATATGTCGGAATATATGGAAGGGCATTCCGTCTCCAAGATGATAGGTTCCCCTCCGGGATATGTAGGCTTTGATGATGGGGGACAGTTATCAGAAAAGGTACGTAGAAACCCTTATTCGGTGGTGCTCTTTGATGAGATTGAGAAAGCACATCCCGATGTGTTTAACGTTTTATTACAGGTTCTGGATGACGGTCATATTACGGATTCCAAGGGCAGAAAGGTAAGCTTTAAGAATACCATTTTAATTATGACCTCCAATGCCGGAGCAAACAGAATCGTAGAACCCAAAAACCTGGGCTTTGGAGCAGCATCAGATACGGCAAAAAATTACAGCCGTATGAAAGAGAATGTGATGGAAGAGGTAAAAAGACTCTTCAAACCGGAATTTATCAACCGGATTGATGAGATTATGGTATTCCATCCCTTAAATCAGGAAGAAATGAAGCAGATTGTGTCACTGCTTTCTTCCAATCTGGCAAAAAGATGCAAGGAACAGATGGAGATTACCTTAAATCTGACTCCTGCGGTAAAACAGTATATTGTAGATACCTATGCAGATACAAAGATGGGGGCAAGACCTTTAAAAAGAGGAATTTTAACTGCCATTGAAGACCCTCTGGCAGAAGAAATCCTAAAAGGAAATGTAAAACGGCATGATACGGTGACCGTAGGATATAAGGAGAAAAAGGTTCAGTTTAAGGTAAAAGAATAGAAGGATTCTAAAATGGCAAAAGCAAAAAAGAATACAATATTTTTCTGTCAGGAATGCGGGTTTGAATCTTCCAAATGGATGGGGCAGTGCCCCGGATGCAGGGCATGGAACAGTTTTGTGGAAGAGCCTTTAAGAAGTCAGACTGTCATGACAGGCGGAAAACAGACCACCCATGGAGAAGCAAAGGAACCTTCTGTGCTGTCGAAGGTTTCTCTGACAAAAGAGGACAGGGTAGAAATAGGAATTGAAGAATTAGACCGCGTTCTTGGGGGAGGGATTGTTCCCGGTTCCCTGACACTGGTAGGCGGAGACCCGGGAATCGGCAAATCCACCCTGTTATTACAGGTATGCCAGAAGCTGGCAAAAAAGCAGCGGAAGGTATTATATATCTCGGGGGAAGAATCTTTAAAGCAGATTAAGATTCGGGCAATGCGGATTGGGGAATTTACGGATTCCCTCCTGCTTCTTTGCGAGACAAATCTGGCAGTGATTGAGGAAACCATCCGTAAGGTAATGCCTCAGGTGGTGATTATCGATTCCATACAGACCATGTACAATGAAAATGTAGGTGCGGCACCCGGCAGTGTATCACAGGTAAGAGAATCCACAGGAGTATTTTTACAGTTGGCAAAAGGACTCGGGGTATCTATTTTTATTGTGGGTCATGTGACAAAAGAAGGAACAGTGGCAGGACCGAGAGTCTTGGAACATATGGTAGATACAGTGTTGTATTTTGAAGGCGACAGACATGCCTCTTACCGGATTTTACGAGGGGTCAAAAACCGTTTTGGCTCGACCAATGAAATCGGGGTCTTTGAAATGCGGCAGGAAGGATTGGTGGAAGTAAAGAATCCTTCGGAATTTATGTTAAGCGGAAAGCCGGAGGGAGCCAGCGGTTCTGTGGTTGCCTGCTCCATGGAAGGAACCAGACCTGTTTTAATCGAAATTCAGGCACTGGTGTGTCAGAGTAACTTCGGGATTCCAAGACGACAGGCGGCAGGAACGGATTTTAACCGTCTGAATTTATTGATGGCAGTACTGGAAAAAAGAGTGGGACTTCAGATTTCCGGCTGTGATGCCTATATTAATATCGCAGGCGGTATGCGTCTGTCAGAGCCGGCACTGGATCTGGGAATTGTCATGGCAGTGGTTTCCAGTTATAAAAACCGGGCAATTGATGATAAAACCATTGTGTTTGGGGAAGTAGGCCTTAGCGGAGAAGTACGTGCAGTCAGCATGGCAGAAAACCGCATACAGGAAGCGAAGAAGCTAGGCTTTACCCACTGTATTATTCCTTATTCCTGTCTTGACGGCTTAATGGATGTCAAAGGAATTAAAGTGACAGGGGTCAGGAATGTGCGGGAAGCAATAAACCTTATTTAACGGATTCTTAAGTTTTTGAAAAAAAGTACTTGCAAGGATGGAAAATATATGGTATATTTACTTTCGTTGATGCGGCAGACGCACAACGAAAAGATAGGGGAATCATCCAGTGGCAGGATGACAGTCTCCAAAACTGTTCACGGGGGTTCGAATCCCTCTTCCCCTGTTTTGGAAGGAAGATACCATGTGGTATCTTCCTTTTTTGCAATGATATGGGGGATTGGGAATATGAAAAAGGTAAAAAGGAATGGTAATATTTTATTATTTGCAGGAATGGTGTTATTGATAATTTTCATTTTCATGGATTCCGAAAATCCGGTGATAGGAATCATTGGTATGATTATAAGCGTTATGGGTTTTGTGTATTATGGGATTTTCTGGCGTTGCCCGCATTGCAGCAGACACTTACCCATGCAGGGAACGTTAGGAATGGAACATTGCCCGTATTGTGGAAATAAATTAGATGATTAAAATAAAAAACACTTTACAAATTTTAAAATCTGGCATAAGATAATTGCATGAGAAAACGTTGAAGAGGACAGTAGAATAAAGAAATGCCCCAGAGAGAAGCACCATGTATATGCATGAGCTGGAAGTGCTTTGACAGGAATTTGTTTGAAAACCACCTCAGAGTGGCTTTAATACAGCCCGGTGATTCCGTTATCGTCGAAAATGAGAGATTCTGTTACAGGATTATTGTTTTCATATGAGACCTGTCATGATAATTGAAAAGGCAGGGCTTATAAAACATACAATCCGGCAGGATAATAAGGGTGGAACCGCGTAATTTACGTCCCTTACACTTGGAGAAAGTGTAAGGGACTTTCTCTATGTTTAAGAAAAGAAAAGGAGAAAAAACTATGAAGATTACCTTAAAAGACGGCTCTGTAAAAGAGTATGCATCTGCCATGAGCATTCTTGACATTGCGGCAGATTTAAGTGAAGGACTTGCAAGAGTGGCTGCTGCGGGAGAAGTGAACGGAAAAGTAACAGACTTAAGAACTGTACTGGATTCTGACTGTGAACTGAATATTTTAACTGTTAATGATAAAGAGGGGCTTCAGACACTCCGCCACACCACATCCCATGTGCTGGCAGAAGCAGTGAAAAGAGTATTTCCGGATGCAAAGCTTGCCATCGGACCAAGTATTGATACAGGATTTTATTATGATTTTGAACACGCACCATTTTCCAGGGAAGATTTGGATAAACTGGAAGCAGAAATGAAAAAAGTAATCAAAGAAGGCAACAAGCTGGAAAGATTTACCCTTCCAAGGGAAGAAGCCATTAAATTCATGGAAGAAAGACAGGAGCCTTATAAGGTAGAACTGATTCGTGACCTTCCGGAGGATGCAGAAATATCTTTCTACAAACAGGGCGAATTTGTAGACCTTTGTGCAGGTCCTCATTTAATGAGTACCAAAAACATCAAAGCCTTCAAGCTGATATCTTCCTCTGGAGCTTACTGGAGAGGAAAATCCGAAAATGCCATGCTGCAAAGAATTTATGGTACTGCATTTAATAAAAAAGAAGAATTAAATGCTTATCTGGAGCATCTGGAAGACATTAAAAAACGTGACCACAATAAGCTGGGACGTGAAATGGAGCTTTTCACAACGGTAGATGTTATCGGCCAGGGACTTCCGCTGTTAATGCCAAAGGGTGCGAAAATGATTCAGACCATGCAAAGATGGATTGAAGACGAGGAAGAAAAGAGAGGCTATGTCAGAACCAAAACTCCGTTAATGGCAAAATCTGATTTGTATAAGATTTCCGGACATTGGGACCACTATAAAGAAGGAATGTTTGTGCTTGGTGATGAAGAAAAAGACAAGGAAGTGTTTGCCCTCCGCCCCATGACCTGTCCGTTCCAGTATTATGTATATAAAGCCAGCCAGAAATCCTACCGCGATTTGCCGCTGCGTTACGGGGAAACTTCTACTCTTTTCAGAAATGAAGATTCCGGGGAAATGCATGGACTCACCCGTGTGCGTCAGTTTACCATTTCCGAAGGTCATCTGATTGTAAGACCGGATCAGATGGTAGAAGAATTTAAAGGCTGTCTTGCCCTGGCAAAATACTGTCTGGATACTCTGGGAGTATCAGAAGATGTTACCTATCGTCTTTCCAAGTGGGATCCGAACAATAAGGAAAAATATGTAGGAACTACAGAAGTGTGGGAAGAGACACAGGGACATATCCGCCAGATTCTGACAGAGCTGGAAATTCCCTTTGTGGAAGAAGAAGGCGAAGCCGCTTTTTATGGTCCGAAGGTGGACATTCAGGCGAAAAACGTCTATGGAAAAGAAGATACCATGATTACCATCCAGTGGGATGCGGTACTGGCAGAACAGTTTGATATGTACTATGTGGATGAAAAAGGCGAAAAAGTACGGCCTTACATTATTCACAGAACCGCCATGGGATGTTATGAAAGAACCCTTGCATGGCTGATTGAAAAATATGCAGGAAAATTCCCTACCTGGTTATGCCCGGAACAGGTACGTGTACTCCCGATTTCCGAAAAATATATGGATTATGCAGCCAAAGTGGAAGCAAAATTAAAAGAAAACGGAATCCTTTGTACTGTAGACAACCGTTCCGAAAAAATCGGTTACAAGATTCGTGAAACAAGACTTGCCAAGGTTCCTTATATGTTAGTGGTAGGACAGAAAGAGGAAGAAGAAGGAGTGGTTTCTGTAAGAAGCCGTTTTGCGGGAGATGAAGGACAAAAGAATCTGGATGAATTTATAGATGCCATCTGTAAAGAAATCAGAACGAAAGAAATCAGAAAAGAAGAAGTTGTGGAAGAAACAAAAAAATAATGTTAAAAAACTTTTCACAAGAGAGTGTTTGTCAAAAAAATGTAATAAAAAAGCATGTTTAGAAAAGAAAGAATGGGACATACTATACCATATCGCAGATAAATGCGAAAATAAGGAGGTATAACCATGGCAGAATTAAAATGCAAAGCAGAAAAATGCACCTACAACAAAGACAATTATTGCAGCAAAGGCGATATTATGGTAGGTGGAAAACATGCGGCAACCAGTGCAGAAACCCGCTGTGAAAGTTTTACGGAGAGAAAAGGTGATTCCATGACAAATGCTACCTGTCATCCAAGCCGTACCATCAGTATTGACTGTGAGGTCGCAAGATGTGTCTATAATACGAATTATAAATGTACGGCAGAGCACGTAGATATTAATGGAAGCAATGCAGATACAAGCAAAGAGACTTCCTGCAGCACTTTTAAAGAAAAATAAGAAAAAACTATTGACTGTAGGGAAGATGTGTGATATTCTTGATACTGTTGTGAGAACAACGAGACGTAGCAAGCAGAGTATCCACTCTCACCTTACGGCAACAGGGCTGGTAAGAGTCAATAGTCTCATAGATAAGCAGTATTTTCTATGGAAGATTTTGGTGGATAGTTTGCAGACTATCCACTTTTTTATTTTAATATGTTTTCTTATGGAGGGTAAAGCAATTAGCGAATTAATGATTAACGAACAAATCAGAGACAGAGAAGTGCGTGTGATAGGTGAAGATGGCGGACAGTTAGGCATCATGTCTGGAAGAGAGGCTTTGAAGCTTGCAGAAGAAGCAGGACTTGATTTGGTAAAGATTGCACCTACAGCAAAACCACCGGTTTGTAAAATCGTAGATTATGGTAAGTACAGATATGAGCTTGCCAGAAAAGAAAAAGAAGCTAAGAAAAAACAGAAGGTTATTGAAGTAAAAGAAATTCGTATGTCTCCAAATATTGATACGAATGACTTAAATACCAAAATTAATGCTGCAAAGAAATTTCTTGCAAAAGGAGACAGGGTAAAGGTTACCTTACGTTTCCGCGGCAGGGAAATGGCACATATGGCAAGCAGCAAACATATTTTAGATGATTTCGCAGAAAGTTTAAAAGATGTATGTGTGGTAGAAAAAGCTCCCAAGGTAGAAGGAAGAGCGATGACAATGTTTTTAACTGAGAAGCGATAGCACACAGTTAAAATAGATTTTGGAATAAATGTATAGGAGGATATAAATATGCCAAAAATTAAGACAAGCAGAGCAGCAGCTAAGCGTTTTAAAGTAACAGGAACAGGTAAATTAAAAAGAAGTAAAGCTTATAAAAGCCATATCTTAACAAAGAAATCTACTAAGAGAAAAAGAAATCTTAGAAAAGCAGCTATGACTGATTCTACAAATGTTAAGAATATGAAGAAAATTTTACCATATTTATAAGTCGTAGAGTGTAGGAGGAATAAGAAATGGCAAGAATTAAAGGCGGATTAAATGCGAAAAAGAAACATAACAGAGTATTAAAA
Source organism: uncultured Lachnospiraceae bacterium (assembly GCA_964503695.1). Taxonomy (GTDB): domain Bacteria; phylum Bacillota; class Clostridia; order Lachnospirales; family Lachnospiraceae; genus SFDP01. The sequence goes on along the minus strand of CAZDAT010000025.1, from coordinate 88 downwards.
CTTGCAAAAGGATACAGGGGAGCACGTTCTAAACAGTACAGAATCGCAAAACAGTCTGTAATGAGAGCATTAGCTTCATCTTATGCAG
>CAZDAT010000024.1:0-16265 GCA_964503695.1 uncultured Lachnospiraceae bacterium | reverse complement strand
AGGATTTGCCTCTCATGGTAGCTGCTGCCACTGCGGCACGTGCGAATCTTAATAATTTTTCTTTAATATCGTCACCAATGGTGGAATCATCTGCATCTACTACATCATGTCCGTAAATACCAAATGCAGGAAGTCCTTTCTGTGCATGTGTTGCAAGAACGGAAGCCAGGTATACGGCACCCGGTCTTTCTGTTGCATTCAGTCCCCATACACCTTTAATGGTTGTAGGATCCATGTCCATTGTTTCGGAACCGTAGCACCAGCATGGAGTTACGGTCAGGGTAATGGCAACTCCTTCTCTTCTGAATTTTTCTTCACATGCAGCAGCTTCTGCCACACGGCCGATGGTAGTATCCGCGATAACAACCTTTACCGGCTCTCCGTTAGAATATTTAATATTCTCTTCAAACAGCTTTGCTGCCGCTTTTGCCATTCCCATAGTCTGTTCTTCCAGACTCTCACGCACTTTCAATGGTCCTCTTCGTCCGTCAATAGTTGGGCGGATACCAATAACCGGGTATCCTCCGATTAATCTGCTTTCTGCCATGATAATCAGTCCTCCTTATAATTATTTTCTTAACTTTTAACGCACCTTTGCGTAACTGTATGACAATTATTATAGTATTTGTGATTTTAAAACAAAAGTGTTATACTAAAAAAAAACAGTACAATATTCACTTTTTTAATTTGAAAGGATTTCTTTTATGAAATATATCGATTACCAGGAAAGAACCCCCCAGGGAAGCTTTAATTTTCCAATTGCATACTATCACCAGACCCCCCACAGCCCCCGCTACGAAATGCAGTATCACTGGCACACCCAGTATGAGCTTTTGCATGTGGTGTCCGGCTCCTTTCATCTGAATCTGGAGAAATCCATCAAGGAATACCATGCCGGGGACGTGGTGTTTATTTCCAGCGGAATGTTTCATGGAGGCACTCCGGAAAACTGTATTTATGAATGCATTGTCTTTGATTTGCAGATTTTATTAAAAGACAATCATGCCTGTTCCAAAATCATACGCGACATTATCGAACGGCGGATTACCATACATACCTTTTTATCCGAAAAAAGTAAAAAAGTCACTCCCCTTATTGAAGAATTATGTAACAGCCTTGCCGGAAAAAAGAAAGGCTATGAATTTATGGTGCAGGGCTATCTGTACCAGCTTCTCGGCATCATCATCAATGAACATCTGTATGAGGATTATAAATATGAAAATATTTCTTCCGAGCGGCTTGCATCCATGAAAAATGTACTTTTATATATTTCCGAAAATTATAACAGTAACATCAATCTGGAAACTTTGTCCAGGATTGCCGGAATGAATCCCAAATACTTCTGCCGCTATTTCAGAAGCATTACAGACCGGACTCCCATTGACTACTTAAATTATTACCGCATTGAATGTGCCTGTGAGATGTTTTCCACCAAAGACATTACCATCAAGGAAGCGGCAATTTCCTGCGGTTTTAATGACGAAAGCTATTTTATCAAGACCTTCCACAAATACAAAGGGGTTACCCCGAAACAGTTTATGAAATCCCAGTTTTAGACTTTTTTAAGGACTGCCGTCTGCCCTGCGGCAGTCCTTTTTCTTCTTATGTGGTATGCTCCAGGATATGCTGGTATTTTTCCCTGGTTGCCATTCCTCCGCGGATATGGCGTTCCGCCTTATTGACATCCAGCACCTTTCTTACATCCCCGGCAAGGGTGGGGTTTACCTGGGTAAGTCTCTCCGCACAATCCTTGTGAACGGTGGACTTACTGATTCCAAAATGCTTTGCAGCCTGTCTTACCGTAGCATTATTGTCAATAATATACTGTGCAATCAGCAAAACTCTTTCTTCAATATATTCTTTCAAAAGAAACCTCAAAATAATATTTTTTACATTCTATGTGGCAACAAAACGAGTTATTCTATGGCTTAGATAAAAAACAAAGAACCTACTGTATTTTTTTTACTGAAATGATATAATATGAAAGAATGGAGCTGTCGCATTAAGATTCACTTTCAAAAATCCTTTTCTTAATGAGACAGCCCCATATTCTATGAATACTCATACGGAGGCAGTTATGTTTCGTACAAAACATGAACAGACAAAAGGGTTAAAAATTATTATTGTGGGATGCGGTAAGGTAGGCTCTACACTGGTAGACCAGCTGGTACAGGAGGGTCACGACATCACTGTCATCGATACCAACATTTCCAAAATTGAAGAAGTAACAAATTTATATGACATTATGGGCGTGGAAGGAAACGGAGCCTGCTACAGTGTGCAGATGGATGCGGGTATCGAAAATACCGACCTTCTGATTGCAGTTACCGGTTCCGATGAATTAAATCTTCTCTGCTGTACCATTGCCAAACAGGTTGGTAACTGTGCTACCATCGCCAGGGTACGTAACCCCGATTACAATAAAGAGCTTGGCTATTTAAGGGAAAAGCTGGGTCTTGCCATGATTATCAATCCGGAGCTGGAAGCCGCCAAGGAGATTGCAAGAATCCTCTTTCTTCCCACTGCCCTGGAAGTCAGTCCCTTTGCCCATGGACAGGCGGAGCTGATTCAGTTCAAGGTTCCCGAAGGAAACCTCTTAGACGGCATTACCCTGGCACAGCTTTCCTCCAAAGTAGTACACAAGGTTCTGGTGTGTGCCATTGAGCGTGACGGCAGGGTGGAAATTCCTTCCGGTATTTCCCAGATAAAAGCCGGGGATATTATTTCCTTTGTGGCACAGCGGGCTACGATAAAAAGTTTTATGCAGAATATTTCCGTCAAAACCACCAAGGTAAAAAATACCATGATTATCGGCGGCGGCAGGGCTGCCTATTATCTTGCCAGCCAGCTTTTACAGATGGGAATCAGTGTAAAAATCGTGGAGCAGGATAAAAAAAGATGCGAGGAACTAAGCATCCTGCTTCCCAAAGCCATTATCATCAATGGTGACGGCACCGATGCGGAGCTTTTGAAGGAAGAAGGGATTGATTCCATCGAGTCCTTCGTTCCCCTGACCGGAATTGACGAGGAAAATGTGATGCTGACCTTACACGCACGCCAGCTTTCCAATACCAAGGTGGTCACCAAGATTAACCGTCTGGCATTTAAAAATGTCATTGCAAAGCTGAATCTTGGAAGTGTAATCTACCCCCGGTTAATTACCTCCGAATCCATCATTGCCTATGTACGTGCCAGAAGAGCTTCTATCGACAGCAACATCGAGACACTTTATCATCTGTTTGACAGCAGGGTGGAGGCCATTGAATTCAGTATTGACAAGCCTTCCAAGGTAACCGATGTGCCTTTGATGGAATTAAAATTAAAAGAACACGTTTTAATTGCATTTATTAACCGCAACGGCAGTATCATTCTTCCAGGCGGTCAGGACTGCATCCGCAGCGGTGATACGGTTATGATAGTCACTACTCATCATGGTTTTGATGAAATCGAAGATATCTTAAGATAGGAGAACTTAGTATGAATACATCCATGATACGTTATATCCTGGGAAACATCCTGAAGCTGCAGGCACTGTTTTTACTTCTGCCCAGCGGGGTTGCCCTGATTTATCGGGAAGCTACTTTTATTCCTTATATCACCGTTTCACTTTCCTGCCTCATCTTAGGATTCATGATGACATGGAAAAAGGTAAACGACCACGTATTTTATTTAAAAGAGGGATGTGTGGCTACCGCTTTAAGCTGGATTGTCTTAAGTCTTTCAGGAGCATTTCCATTCATGCTTACGGGTGAAATTCCCCATTTTATGGATGCCCTGTTTGAAACGGTTTCCGGCTTTACCACTACCGGGTCCAGTATTTTATCCAATGTGGAGGCACTTTCCCACAGTTCCCTTTTATGGCGTTCCTTCACGCACTGGATTGGCGGTATGGGGGTTTTGGTATTTTTGCTTGCCGTCATTCCCATGAGCGGCGGCTCCAATATTAATTTAATGAAGGCGGAATCTCCGGGGCCCTCTGTAGGCAAGCTTGTACCAAAGATTCGTTCCACAGCCCGCATTTTATATATGATTTACATCGGTCTCAGCATTCTGATGTTTGTCTTTTTATTATTCGGAAAAATGCCCTTATTTGATGCACTGGCTACAACCTTTGGTACCGCGGGAACGGGAGGCTTCGGGATAAAAAATGACAGCTTTGCCGGATATTCCGATTATCTTCAATGGGTAGTTGCCATCTTTATGATGCTTTTTGGAGTCAACTTTAATGCTTATTACCTTATTTTGTTCCATGATGCCAAAAAAGCATTGAAAATGGAAGAAGTCCGCTGGTATTTTATCATTATACTTTTATCGGTATTTATCATATTTACGGATTTGATGCAGTTTTATCCTTCCTTATTAAATGCCCTGAAGGATTCTTTCTTTCAGGTTTCCAGTATTATTACCACTACCGGATTTGCTACCGCGGATTTTAACACCTGGTCGGCTACCAGTAAGTGTGTGCTGGTTCTGCTTATGTTTATCGGTGCCTGTGCAGGCAGTACCGGAGGCGGACTGAAGGTATCCAGACTGATGATTTTATTCAAAACCATCTTTAAAGAACTGACCTCTTATACGCATCCTAAGAGTATTGTAAAAATCAAAATGGATGATAAGCCGATTGAGCATGAAGTGGTACGTTCTTCTAATGTGTATTTTATTACTTATATGATTATATTTGTGGTTTCGGTTTTCTGTCTGACGTTTGAAAATAAGGATTTGGTTACTACATTTACCGCCGTAACCGCCACCTTCAACAACATCGGACCGGGACTGGAAATGGCAGGACCGACTGCAAATTTCGGTCATTTTAATGATTTTTCCAAATTAGTAATGATATTTGATATGTTAGCCGGAAGGCTGGAGCTGTTTCCACTCTTAATGCTCTTCCATCCGGAATTGTGGAAAGACACCATAAAAAAGAAGCTGAAATAAAAAGGGTTGAAAAGTTACGCCCCGGACAATAGAAAAAAAGCTCCGTTGCACTTGCGTGCAAAAGTCGCTTTTTTTCTATTGTCCGGGGCTGTTTATTGTTACAGTTTTCATAGGATTATAATTTTTTTCTTTAAAAATAGCTTACAAAAAATATGCCGTATTAAATTATCCAAGGTAGCCAGACCGACATTATATCTAAATAAAGCGACTTTTGAACGAAGTGAAACGGAGCTTTATTTAGATATAATGTCGGTCGCCCCCTGCAAACCTAATACGGCATCACACACATTTTACAGTTCACAGTTATTGACGGTTCTTGGGAAGGGAATTACGTCGCGGATGTTGCTCATACCTGTCAGGTACATAACGCAGCGTTCAAAGCCCAGTCCGAAGCCTGCGTGACGGGCAGAACCATATCTTCTGAGGTCAAGATAAAAGCCATAATCTTCCTTGTTCAGTCCCAGCTCATCCATTCTCTTTTCCAGAAGCTCCAGATTATCTTCCCTCTGGCTTCCTCCGATAATTTCTCCAATGCCCGGAACCAGACAGTCCATGGCAGCTACGGTCTTACCGTCTTCATTAAGCTTCATATAGAATGCTTTAATTTCCTTTGGATAATCGGTTACAAATACAGGGCGTTTGAATTCTTTTTCTGTTAAGAATCTTTCATGTTCTGTCTGTAAATCGCATCCCCAGTATACTTTATAATCAAATTCATCGTTATGCTTTTCCAGAATCTTAATGGCATCCGTATAGGTTACATGACCAAAATCAGAATTTACCACATGGTTTAATCTTTCAATCAGTCCTTTATCCACAAACTGGTTAAAGAAATTCATTTCTTCCGGTGCATTTTCCAATACATAGCGGATGACATATTTTATCATTGCCTCTGCCAGCATCATATCATCCTTCAAATCCGCAAAACACATTTCCGGCTCAATCATCCAGAATTCTGCCGCATGGCGTGTGGTGTTGGAATTTTCTGCCCGGAAGGTAGGTCCGAAGGTGTAAATATTCTTAAATGCAAAAGCATAGGTTTCTCCGTTTAACTGTCCGCTTACCGTTAGGTTTGCAGGTTTTCCAAAGAAATCTTTGGTAAAATCCACCTTGCCGTCATCGGTTTTGGGAACGTCTGTTAAAGGCAGTGTGGTTACCTGGAACATTTCTCCCGCACCTTCACAGTCACTTCCGGTAATCAGAGGCGTATTGACATATACAAATTCCCTTTCCTGAAAGAATTTGTGAATGGCATACGCCGCCATGGAACGAACACGGAATACCGCCTGAAAAGTATTGGTTCTCGCACGAAGGTGGGAAATGGTACGAAGGTATTCAAAGCTGTGACGTTTTTTCTGCAGCGGATAATCTGCCGTTGAAGTTCCTTCCACAAATACCTCTTCTGCCTGCATTTCAAAAGGCTGCTTCGCATTGGGAGTGGCAACAATGGTTCCGGTTACGATGACTGCCGCCCCGATATTTAATTTAGCGATTTCTTCAAAATTCTTTAAAGAGTCTCCGTATACCACCTGTAAAGTCTCAAAGAAAGTACCGTCATTTACTACTAAAAAACCAAAGTTCTTTGAATCACGATTATTTCTTACCCAGCCGCCTACGGTTACTTTTTTGTCTGTATAGCTGTCGCGGTTTCTATACAGTTCTCTTACACTTGTTAATTCCATATTAGCCTCCTAGCATATCCTGTGTATTTTTTATCTCAAGCTTTCTTACATCGAGATTTTATTCTGCTGTTTCTGGTTCATCCGTAATAATTGTAGCATTTTCCATCAAAAAGTCCACTACTTTATTTAAAAGCAGACTGTCCCTGTATTCTTCCACATCCACAGTATTCTTGAAATCCTCCGCACTTTCATATCCATACTGGGCATATCTTTCTTCGATAACGGAATCAATTTCCTCATCATTAACCAAAAGTCCCTCTTCTTCTGCAATCTTTAAGCATACCAGAGCCTGGTTTGCAGATACCTTTGCCGCCTCTCTCATCTCAGTTTCAAAAGCATCCGTATCCAGTCCGTAATAGGCACTTACAAAGCTGTCCAAATCCATGCCGTAGGTCATTGCCTGGTAGGTCATGTTACTTACGTTGGTCTGATAGAATCTCTCCACCAGCTCTTCCGGTACATTCTTTACATTGGCATTCTCTGTTACAGTATTTAAAAGCTCTATCTGCACGTTCTGTCTGGCACTTTCTTCGTTGCTTTCTACCATCATGTTTTTCAGATAAGCACGATATTCATCCGCAGTAGCTACATTTTCAATTGCCAGGGAAGCCACAAATTCATCTGTAAATTCCACTGCCTTCTGTTCATAGATTCCATTTACGGTTACGGTAAACACAACCTCTTTTCCTGCCAAATCCTCAGAATAATAATCCTCTGGGAATGTAAGGGGCAAATCTCTCGTCTCTCCTGTTTTTGCCCCAATAAGCCCTTCTTCAAATCCTTCGATAAAAGAGCCGGAGCCAATGGTTAGGTCATACCCTTCAGACGTTCCTCCGTCAAAGGCTACTCCGTCTTTTTTGCCTTCAAAATCAATATTTACAATATCACCATTTTCCACCACATCCCGGTCCGTAACTTCCTGCTTTTGTGCAGACATGGCTAACAGATAATTGATATAATTTTCCACTTCCTCATCCGTTACTGCCTGTACACTGTTTGTAACCTCTATTCCCTTATATTCTCCTAAGGCGACATGGTCACTCGCATTGATTTCATGGAAATAAATACTGACATTTTTTGCCTGTTCACTATCCTCTGTTTCTTCCTCATTCTCCTGCGTGCTTTCCTGTGTCACCTCATCGGTTTCTGCATTTTTTCCCGAACAGGCAAACAACCCGGCACTAAGCACCCCTGCCAATAATATACTTACAAGTCTTTTTTTCATATTCTCCTCACAATCTACTGGTTTTTTAACATATGTGAAACTTATATTTTTTTAATTTCATAACTGTAAAAGGAAGTGCTTCGACAGCGAGAGCGTGCTTTCGTTACAGTTATGAAAATATATCATCTAAAGTTTCGCAAACATAACTATTCTTTTATAGCACATTTACGCATTTATAGCAAGGGTGACAGCAATCTGGAAATCTGTTCCTTTATGCGGTTTACAGGATTTAAGTTTTCTTTCTCCTGCCAGGTCAGTTCCCTGCATTTTTTCAAATCCGCTTCATAAATTGCACACATTTTTTCCACCTCCTCTTTTCCATATACAATGGCATTAATTTCATAATTAAGATAAAAGCTTCGGTTATCCATATTTGCCGTTCCGTAACAATAGATTTCATCATCCATAATCATTCCCTTGGCATGCAAAAAACCATCCTCATAAATATAAATCCCGGCTCCCATTTTTAAAAGCTGGGACACATAGTACCGCGTTGCCCCATAGACAAACATATGGTCCGGTTTGCAGGGAATCATGATTTTCACTTCTTTTCCCGATAAAAGAGCCAGCTTCAAAGCATTCAAAACTGCCCCATCGGGCACAAAATAAGGAGTCTGTATCCAGATTCTTTTTCCGGCGGCACTGATGCACCTTAAATATACATTGCGGATATGGGGAGACTTCGTGTCGGGACCGCTGATGACCATCTGCATGGCACATCCCCCCTGCCCGCCTTTTACAGGTTTTACGTTTTCTTTCTCCTGCCAGTCTTTTAAAAATACCCTTTTTAAAGACCAGACCGCACTTCCCATAATTCGAAAATGGGTATCTCTCCAGCTGCCAAACCGGGCATCCAGCCCCAGATATTCTTTTCCCACATTATAGCCCCCAAGATATCCTATATAATCGTCAATTACAATAAGCTTCCTGTGATTTCTGTGATTGAAGCCAAAGATTACGGATAAAAATGCCGGAAAAAATCTATGCTTAAAGCACTTTACCTGTATTCCCTTTTCCTTCATTTCTTTCCAGTGTTTTCTCTTTATCCTGCGGCTTCCCAGACCATCATACAGCACCTTTACCGTAACTCCCTGGGCGGCTTTTTTAAGAAGAAGGTTTTTCAGGTTTTCAAACAGGAAATCATCTTTGAAAATATAATACTGAATCAGAATTTCCTTTTTCGCATTCTGAATATCTTTAAAAACCGCCTGGAATTTTTCTTCTCCCGTGGTAAGGATTTCCAGCCGGTTATCCTCCGTCAGACTGCCTATCTTATCTTCCCCTTCGAAGCTTTCCTTTCCCTGCAGATTCTGCCCTGTGAATAAAAACAATAAAAAACCTGTAACTGGCAGATTCCATAACAAAAGAATCCATGCCCAGGTACTTTCCGTTTCTTTTTTCTGAAAAAAAATCAGATAAATAATTAAGCCTGTATTTATTCCCCTGAAAAAAAGCTTTATCATTTTCTGCCCCCAACTGTCACTTTTCTTATATAGATTGCCCATGATTTACTTGCGTAAACCCTAAACCCATGTTAAAATATCTACAATTGGATAAAACAAAGGAGGATTGAAACGTGAAGACTGGTACAATTGTACTTATCATCGTTTTAGTCGTTTTGGTTGCTGCCGTGGTTGCCCTCTATTTTATAGGCAAAAAGGCTCAAAAGAAACAGGAAGAACAGCAGCAGCAAATCGAAGCTATGAAACAGACTGTTTCCATGCTTATTATCGATAAAAAACGAATGAAAATGAAAGACGCAGGTCTGCCGCCGCAGGTTATGGAATCTGCCAACAGATTTGCCAAAAATGCCAAATTTCCCGTTGTAAAGGCAAAAATCGGTCCGCAGATTATGACACTTATTGCAGATGAGAAGATTTTTGACAGTATACCTGTTAAAAAAGAAGTCAAAGCTACCGTCAGCGGAATCTACATTACCGGAGTGAAAGGACTTCATGGAAAATCAGCCCCGGTGGAACAGAAGAAAAAAGGCTGGTGGAAACGTACTTTAGAAGCCGCACAGGAAAAAGCCGGTGCAAAATCTGTAAAATAAGATACTGCAAACAAATTACGAAAAATAAAACAGCATTCTGTAAACAAAGTCAGACACTTTTCATTGCAGAATGCTGTTTTTATTTTACCCATTGCTTCCTTTAACTTCTTAAGGAAAAAGCTTCTCCGTCCTTCGCCCTTACATCAATTCTGATTTTGCAGTCTGCCAGATGTTCATAATTCACATCCATGGCATAATCCACATTTACCACAATTCTTTTCTCTTCTTCTTCCAGGTTTATCTTTTCCGCTTCGATTCCTATGACGATAGTTCCAAACGGTGTCCGGTAATTACTTAAGGTCTTTTTATGTTCCAGAAAATCCATGGAAACATTAATGACTCCCTTTTTGTTAAGGTGCATTTCTCCTTTTTTGAATTTAATCATGCTTTTGATGGGGGCATCCGCCCCTTCCATGATTTCATCAAACAGAATATAATGGGTGTTATTTTTCAGATAATATTCTCCTTTTTGGATGCTTTCTATTTTTTCCCCATCCTGTCCGTTGTCAAACTGGATTCCCCGAATGGAAATCATAACATCTTTGGTCATTTTTAATACTCCTCAATATTAATCTCTTTCACTGCCAGTACCCCATATTTAAATATGGTATTGGCAAAATACTGAAATTTTTCAGCCCCGTCACTTACGAAAAACTGATACTGATTACTTCCCAACAAGGGTTTTTCATCCTGTAAGATTGCTTTTTCCCTTAACAGATTTTTTAATTCCACCGCCGTTTCATAGGCTGGATTTACCAGGGTTACCTCTTTTCCCACAACTCTCTGTAAGGTACTTCTGATTAAAGGATAATGGGTACACCCTAAAATCAGGGTGTCAATGCCGGAATTTACCAGTCCGCTTAAATACCGCTGGGCGATTTCATCCGTTACCGGGTCTTCCAGAAGCCCCTCTTCCACCAGGGGCACAAACAAAGGACAGGCTTTCCCCAGAACCTCCGCCTCCGGTCTGATGGCTTTTATGTATTTTGTGTAAATCTCGCTCTGAATCGTTCCTTTCGTTGCGATAACACCGATTTTACCATTTCTGCTTGCCTGTGTGGCAGCTACCGCCCCCGGTTTCACGACCCCGATAATGGGAATCTCTATTTCTTTTTCTATCTGCTCCAGGGCATAGGCACTTGCCGTATTGCAGGCAATCACAATGGCTTTTACTTTCCTGGTCTGCAGAAAGCGGACAATCTGTCTGGAATATTTGGTTACCGTTTCCTTGGATTTGCTTCCATATGGTACCCTTGCCGTATCCCCGAAATACACAATTCTTTCTTTGGGAATCTGCCGCATAATCTCTCTTACTACGGTAAGCCCTCCTACACCGGAGTCAAAGACACCAATGGGCAGATTTTTCAAACTTGTATCTGTCATAACAAATGTATGCTCCATTTTTGTTTTATTTCTTTTGTTCCCGGCTTTGTCTTAACACTTCCAGAAACTTTGATTTTATGATGATTTCTCCTTTATCAGCATCCAGAATGGCAAAAAAATCTTCCCTTGGATTTTTCTCTATCCCTTTGCATTCATAGCTTTCCTCTACCAGACTAAACTGCGGATAAAGAACTCCCCAGAATGTAAATGTCATAACCAGAAGGAGAAATCCCTGTTTTAAATTCTTCATGGCATTACCTTTCCATACTTTTTTTGTTTTCCGTTATAAGTATGGACCAGTAAAAGCCCTTTATACAAAGCTTATGCTTTCTTTTTCCCTTCTATACGTATCTGTTTTAAAACTGCGGTTTCCTGATTGTCAATATGTGCTTCAATTGCCGCCATCGCTTTTTTCTTGTCTCCATAGACAATCCCTTCGCAGATTTCCCGGTGCTCCTGTATCAGATTCCTATGCATGGAGCTGTCCTTGATATATTCAAAACGGTACCGGTACATCTGTTCTGCCAGATTATTTACCATCTGGGAAAGACGCATATTTCCGGTAGCATCCACAATCAGATCATGGAACACCACATCGGTTTTTGCTATCATCCCGAAATCACCGGTTTTTACCGCATCCTCAAAATCCATACAGGCATTTTTTAAAAGCTCTTTTTCTTCCGCGGTGATTCTTTCACATGCCAGTTCTACCGAAAGTGTATCTAAGACTTTCCTCACTTCCAGAACATCTTTCATGCTTTTTTCCGTTATCTGTGCCACCTCGGCTCCCCGCCTTGGAATCATGGTAACCAGCCCTTCCAGTTCCAGCTTACGGATGGCTTCCCGGATGGGAGTCCGGCTGACCCCAAGCTTATTCGCCAGATGAATCTCCATCAGGCGTTCTCCCGGTTTCAGTTCCCCGGTCAGTATCTCCTGCCTTAGTTTCTTAAATACAACATCTCTTAATGGTAAAAATTCATCCGCACCCTGTTGAAAAATGTTTTCCATCTTACCTTCCCTTCTCTGTCATTTCCCTTTTGTTTTAACCTACCTGCACTAAGGTTTCTTTTGCAAACGTGGTCACAAAGCTTTGGTTTGCAAGCCCACTCTTCTCTAATATCCGCAAGGCTTCTTCTGCCTTGCCCCCATCGGTAAAAATTCCAAATACCGTAGGACCGCTTCCACTCATTAAAGCATTCAGGGCACCTGCATCTTTTAACAGTCTCTTGATTTCTGCAATCACCGGATATTTTTTTTCTGTGACCGTTTCCAGGACATTTTCCATACGTTTACAGATACCTTCCAAATCTCCTTTGCGGATGGCTTCTGCCATGCCGTCAATGTCGGGGTGGTGCTTTAACTCATTGGCATGAAGATTTTCATACACATATTTTGTGGATACCCCGATTCCCGGTTTTGCCACTACCACAAAACAGTCCGGTGCCGCCGGAAGCGGACTTAAAACCTCCCCGATTCCTTCACTTAAGGCAGTTCCTCCCTCAATACAATAGGGAACATCTGCACCGATTTTCACCCCAAGCTCTTTTAACTCGTCTTTCGCAAGCCCCAGTTCAAATAATTTATTAATTCCTTCCAGTGCTGCTGCCGCATCTGTACTTCCGCCTGCCATTCCTGCCGCAATCGGAATCCGTTTTGTAAGCGTGATTTCCACCCCTTGTGTTATATTGCATTTTTCAGATAAAAGCTTTACCGCTTTATAAATCAGATTATTTTCATCGGTAGGAAGATTTCTTTTATTTGTTTTAATTATAATCTGTTCATCTTCTCTTTTTACAAACTCCAGGGTATCACAGATATTGACGGTCTGCATAATCATCTTTACATCATGATATCCATTCTCCCTGCGTCGCAGTACGTCAAGTCCCAGATTAATTTTTGCCATTGCGTTTATTACTATTTTATCCATACCTGCCTCCTGTAAAAACGAAATTCATGTTTGTATACAATATACATCAAATTGTATTTAATTATATACAATCCGTACCCTTCTGTCAATGCAGGCCAAAAAAGTGTTATGATGGCAGGAGTGGGTTTTCATTTCAGTATTATTTTTTCTGTCGGCTATTAATTTTTCCCGGAACTTTGCCGACATATCTAATAAGAAAGTAACAGTTGCTTAACCTAATGTACCAGTAGCATCTGTTGCATCACGAAACTATAATTTATCAATAATAGCAGACATGCGTTTTGTCTGCGGAACGGAGTCAGATATGAGTGTAAATGGAATTACAAATTACAGCTCCACCTATGGAAGCTACGAAGCAACGAAGAAAGCCAGCAAAGAACAGGAAGCAAAAACCGATAATTCAACAACCGGGGCTTCCTCAGATTTCGGTGTCGTATATGAACCTTCTTCCGACACAGATACTTCTGCAGGCACCAAGAAAACTTATAAACAGGATACGGCTTTAGTAAATAAATTAAAGGCAGATGCAGAAGCAAGAACTTCCCAGTTAAGAAGCCTTGTCGAAAAAATCATGCTGGGACAGGGAAATGCCATCGGTACCGCAGATGATATCTGGAGCTTCTTAAGAACCGGTAACTTTACGGTAGATGCTGCTACCAAAGCACAGGCACAGGCAGATATTGCCGAAGATGGTTACTGGGGTGTAACCCAGACCTCTGACAGAATTGTGGATTTTGCAAAAGCACTTTGCGGAGGAGACCCGGATAAAATCGAAGAAATGCGTAGTGCCTTTGAAAAAGGCTTCAAACAGGCAGAAAAAACATGGGGCGGCAAATTACCCGAAATTTCCCAGAAAACCTATGAGGCAGTGTTAGAAAAATTTGACGCATGGGCAAAGGAAAGTTCTTCTGAAACCGAATAAGCCAAAAACAATTAAGCTTATATTTTTCCAAACAAACAGCATTCTGTATAAATAAAGTATCTTTGAGAGTAAGCTCAAAACTTTATTTGTACAGAATGCTTTTTCTTAATACTCTTTTACCAGTAAAAGCTTCTGACCTTTTTCTGCTTCATCACCGCTTAATTTATTCAGTTGTCGGACAGACTCCTGTGACACACCATATTTTTTTCCAATGTCCCAGATGTTTTCTTTTTGGGAAGGAATGTAAATAACCATTCCCGGTGTCGCTTCTATTCTTTCTTCCGTGAAGGGAGACAGTCGCACTTCCCCGAGACTTTTCTTAGTGCAGATGTCCTCCACCAGTACGTCAAAGCAGACAACGCATTTTATTTCCATACTGTTTTCGTCTAAAATAACCACATCCTGCTGTTCTGCCATGGGACTTATCTTCCACCTGCTCACAGGGGTAAGATTCATATTTTCCATCCGGTATTCAAAAGGAATCTCTTTCTTTAATACCTCATATGGTTTTCTTTCATCATCCGTCATAAAAAGAATGGTTACCGCAAGAATTCCTTCCATCTGCAGGCTATCTTCCACCAGACGGGAATCTTCTAAAAAGACATGACTGTCCATATGGCATATCTGCAATATTTTTCTGTCTGTCTGAGGATTTCTGCATTCCTTTGTTACCTTTACTTTTCCCTGATATTTATCCCGCAGTACCCGGCTGGTAATTTCCGTATACTCCGGTGTTGCCTCACATACCGTTCCATACACGTCTGTTACCTGCTCCTCTTCTTTCCTGTCATACAAAAGAATTGGAATCTCCAGTACCATCTCCACATCCAGAACTCTTTCTTCGCCATCATAGTCCTGTTTTATCCCAAGATTCTGATACGTAATGGAGGGCGTAATATCTGCCACCATACAACTGTTGCTTCCTCCGCATTCTATATTTCCGCTAAAAGGAATGGTGGTTTCATAACTTTTCAATTGTGGCTCGGCTTCTGCACTTTCATACAAAAGAAACAGGCGAAGCTCCCCCTGAATCCCGATACTGTCTTCCAAAGGCTTGATTTCCCATTTTCCAAGGTCCAGAGATTTCCATATCACTTCCCCGATAGGCGGCAGGGAAGAAGGCAGCTCCAAATCTTCTTTTATCCTGAAAACATCTTTCCTGTCTACTGCAAGCACCGACTGGGTATAAGGTTCTTTTTTAATTTCTATATTATCGGCTCCCGCAATGTCCGTTACGACTTCCCTGTCATAAATCTCCTTTACCTGTATCTTAATATTTATCAGACTTCGGACATTTATTTTCCGGGAATTAATCAGACTGCTTCTCAAATCTTCCATCTCTGTCGTAACCTGCGGATTATCCATGGAATCCATTTCTTCCACCCTTATTTTTTCTTCCCATGGAATTTCCCCCTGTATCTGATACAGTTTTTCCTTTTCTTCCTCTGAAGCATATAGCACTTCATATTGCATTCTGCCTTTTAAGGACAGACTTTCTTTGGCAGGTCTTATCTCTTCTATAATGACTCTGCCTTTTTCCATCAGGATAGCCGATGCATCCGGATTTCTGTCACTGATATTTTTATCCTCTTCCAACGTAATCTGTGTATTTAATTGACACTTAACCCGGTCCATATGTAAATTTTCTTTTTTTAGCTCCATTAAAAAACCTCCCAAGGTATTCTTATACCAGTGTATGCCCGGGGGAGGTTATTTATGTCTCTATTTTATTTTACGCACCCGATAATCTCCTGCAGATTTTCCATCTGCTGTTCTTTCATAAATTCTTCTATTCCTTCTGCAATTTCCACAGTGGCATAGGGATTTACAAAATTCATGGCTCCCACTGCAACTGCTGTGGCACCTGCCATCATAAATTCCAGGGCATCCTGTGCATCCTGGATGCCGCCCATGCCAATGACCGGAATTTTCACTGCATTTGCCACCTGGTATACCATCCTTACTGCAATGGGCTTGATGGCAGGACCACTCATGCCTCCGGTCTTATTGGCAAGGGCAAACTTTCTTTTATAAATATCAATCTTCATTCCGGTTAAAGTATTGATTAAAGACAGAGCATCGGCACCTGCACTTTCTGCCGCTTTTGCCATTTCGGTAATATCCGTCACATTAGGACT
>CAZDAT010000023.1:0-16504 GCA_964503695.1 uncultured Lachnospiraceae bacterium | reverse complement strand
GCTTCATGTGAAAACGGAAAAAATTAGTGGAAAAGTATTGAAAATATCCGCGGATATGATGGAAATTGAAGGTGTGGGAAGTTATCCCCTTTCTGAGGATATTGCCTATTACCGCCTGTATGACAGACTGGAAAATGTAGGAAGAAGCGAGGTACGTCTGGGATATGATTTTACGGATTTTGTAGTAGAAGACGGCAAGGTTCAGGCGGCACTTTTAGTAAAGGATGAAAAGATGGAAAGCATCCGCGTTCTGCTTAAAAACACTAATTTTGAAGGATATTTCCATGAAAAAATTGAAGGAACGGCAGATGTGGACATGGAACTGGTCTGCGGTACAGATATTTATGAAATTGCCGCCGGAGAGACTTTTTTAATTACACCGGACAGTGCATATTTTACACAGAACCGGATTTATCTGAAACCTAAGGCATTAACCGGAAGAACCACATTTTCAAGTATCGAAAGAAATAATGCAGGTCAGGGCTATTATGGCTGCTTTGAACTGGAAAAGCGGGAAGAGGGGATTCTTGTAATCAATGAAGTCTTACTGGAGGAGTATCTGTATGCGGTGGTGCCCTCAGAAATGCCGGGCTACTATCCCCTGGAGGCTCTTAAGGCACAGGCAATTTCCGCAAGAACCTATGCTTATGATAAAATGCTTCACTGTGCCCTCAGTTCTTACGGGGCGAATCTGGATGACAGTGCCACCTACCAGGTGTATAACAATATTAAGGAAAATGTGAATACCACGACGGCAGTGAAGGAAACCAGGGGACAGCTTTTATACAATGATACAGAGCTTGCAGGTACTTATTATTATTCTACTTCCTGCGGGTTTGGAGCTGGAGCGGCCATCTGGAATGCAGATAATGCAGATTCCTTTCCTTATTTAAAGGCAAAAGAGATGACGTTAAAAGAGCCGTCTGTTACCGGGGAAGAGATGCAGAGGGAAGAAATCTTTACAGAGTTTATTAAGAATAAAAATCCTTCCCATATAGAAGAAAAAGAAAGCTGGTACCGCTGGAAGTATGAGCATCATCACATGGAAGTGATTGGAGAGAAGTTAAAAAGCCGGCTGGAAAATTATCCAAACTATGTATTTACCAGTAAAGATGGAGCAGTCTGGGAAAATAAACCTCTGGAAGAGGATTTTACCATTACCGATATCCGTGTACAGAAGCGGGGAGAGGGCGGAACCATAGAAGAATTACTGGTAACAACGGATAAAGGATATTTTTTAGTGAAAAATGAATATCACGTAAGAGCCGTTCTGACAGACGGGGAAAGCATCGTGCAGCTTCAGAATGAGAATACCTATGCCTGTGGTAATTTACTGCCAAGTGCATTTTTTGTGATTGAAAACGAATACGCGGATGGAAAAGTGCAGGCTGTAAGACTGACCGGCGGAGGCTTTGGCCATGGTGTGGGAATGAGCCAGAATGGTGCCAAAAATCTGGCAGAGGAAGGTTATGGGGCAGAGGAAATTCTTCAGTTTTTCTATGAAGGATGCCAGGTAAGACAATAGGAGAGAGAAAAATGTCAAAAGTGACAACCTTATATATTAAAATGAAATATATCAGCCGAAAGATAAGACATGACGATATCAGTGCGTATGCTTCCAGTGTTGCTTTTTTCTTTTTTGTGTCTTTATTTCCGCTTTTATTTTTAATTTGTTTTTTGATTCCTTATACGCCCTTTACAGAAGGGGATTTGATGATGGCATGCATGAAGGTGGTGCCAAAGCAGATGAACCCATGGATACTGGGGCTTATCAGTCAGATATACAACCAGCCAAAAGGAGCAGTTCCGGTAACCATCTTTATGACAATCTGGTCTGCCGGAAAAGGGATGTTAGCCCTGATGCGGGCATTAAACCGGATTAATGATACCATAGAAGAAAGAGGATATTTCAGATTAAGGATAGTGGCAAGCCTGTATACGGTAGTCATACTTCTGGGGCTGATAGCGACCTTTGTACTGGGAGTCTTTGGAAACAGGATTTTTACGTGGATTATAAAGTACCTGCCGGAATTTGAACGGGCATCCGGACTGGTATCTTTGCTCAGCCATATGGTGATTTTTGTAGTGATGACACTTACGTTTGGAGCCATGTATACCTATATCCCGAACAAAAAACTGACATTAAAAAATCAGCTGGCAGGCTCCGTCTTTGTGGTACTGGCATGGATGGTATTTACTTACGGTTATTCTTTTTATATAGAATATTTCAGCAGTTTTACCGCTTATGGCACTTTGGGAACCATTATTTTATTTTTGCTGTGGCTTTATTTTTGCAGTTACATTATTCTGATTGGAGCAGTTATCAACTGGGGATATGGGAAATTCATCCAAAAAAATATTTGACAAAAATGCACAGTATTTTATAATTATTAAAAAAGAATAAAAACAAAAGGATAATATGAAAAATCCGGATAAGGAGAAAACATATGAGTATGCAGAACGGAGTTTTAAGGGAGAATGAAAAAACGGCAAATAAACTGGTAGCCAAGGTAATGCGGATTACGTTTGCAATATTCACACTGGTCTACATCTTGAACATTGTGGGAATGTTTACCGTAAAACAGAATGTGATGACCATTGCCTACATCGGAGGAAGCTTCTTTTTGCTGCTGCCTACTTTATTGATTGATGTATTGAAGATAGAAGCCGGATATGTGAAGTATCTTAATGTTATCGGTTCGGCTGTTACGATTATGCTTTTAAGTGTGACCCTTACATATCATGTAGTGGCGTTTTACGTGTATCCCATTGCCATTGCAAGCCTTTATTTTTCAAAAAAATTAAATGTTATGGCAACTACAATCACCGTTATCGGAATTACCGCAGGACAGTTTCTTGCGTTCTTTCTGGAAACCACAGTAGACCATAATTTTACGACATTAAAAAGAGCCATTATTTTCGGAATTATTCCAAGAGCCCTGGTGGTAATCGCGGAATCTGCAATTTTTACCATGCTGTGCGGCAGAACAGCCAGTCTTTTATCCAACTTAATGGGAGCAGAAGAACAGAAGACCATGTATGAAAAAATGCAGAAGATGCAGGAAAGTGCTTCCAAAACTTCGGAACAGCTCTTTGACATGGTAAAAGAGCTTTCAGAAATTACGGATGTGTCTTTACAGGCAAATCAGAGAATTGAAGAGGAGTCGGAAAATCTTCTCCTTAGTTCTACGGAAAATAATTCGGCTGTGGAAAATGCAAAAGAGCAGATTCGGGATATTGCAGACGAGCTTACCGATTTAAGTGACATGAACCACAAGACAGCACTCCTTACGGATGAAATCGGAAAAAATACCAGGGAAAACCAGAAACGTATGGATGAAGCAACTGTCAGCATGGAAGAAATACATACCAGCACCGAAGAGTGTAAGAGAATCATTACCAATCTGGGAGAAAAGTCCCAGGAAATCATAGGAATTGTAAAGACCATAGCCGATATTTCCGGACAGACCAATATTCTGGCACTGAATGCTTCCATTGAAGCCGCAAGGGCAGGAGAGCATGGCAAAGGCTTTGCAGTGGTAGCTACAGAAATACAAAAGCTTGCAGAACAGACGAAAAATGCAGTGGACGGAATCGGACAGATTGTAAACGTGGTAGTAAAAAATACGGAAGATGCGGTATCTGCCATGGAAAAAAATGATTTTTATGCCAAAAAAGGAACGGAAAACATCCAGAAGGCAAACCAGTCCTCCAGCCAGATTACCTCTTATAATGCAGAACTTGTGGGAAGAATCCATGACATTGACAGTAATGCCAAGGTAATCAAGGAACGAAGCGGTGACCTTTCCGAGAATATGAAGCAGATTAGCGATAACACACAGCAAAACTGTGATGCGGCAGAAAATGTCTCTTCCGATACACAAAAGAACACAAAAGGAATCAAACGTCTTGCCGAAATTGTAGGACAGATTAGGGAGCTTTCCGAGACTCTGAATGAAGTCATTGGAGAGTAAATTAAATAAAGAAAAAGGGCTGACGCATTCAAAGCTGCGAAAGCCCTTTTGTTTTTTTGTGGCAAAAAAGGATTGACGCAGGTACGAAAACGTACTATACTAGCTCTCACTGGTATGATTTCGTACCGATAGAGATGACTGCGGGAGCAATATCTGTATCTTATGGAAAACTATAATCAAAAGAATATGGAAAGGGAAAATGTATGAGAATTATAACTATCAGCCGGGAATTTGGCAGCGGAGGAAGAGAATTGGGAAAGCGACTGGCAGATATGGCAGGCTATGATTATTATGACAGTGAGATTATCTCTGCCATTGCAAAGAAAAGCGGTCTGGATGAAAAATATATAGAAAACACCTTAAGCAACCATGGATGGCAGAATCAGACCATTACGTTTCGCGGAACCCTTGGGTCATCTGCCTATATGCAGTCCTCGAAGGTAGCACTTTTACTGGAACAGAAGAAAGTCATTGAGGAAATCGCGGAGCTTGGAAAGGATTGTGTGATTGTGGGAAGAAATGCGGATGTGATTTTGGAAAATTATCATCCCTTTAATCTGTTTGTCTGTGCACAGACAGAAGCAAAAGTAAACCGTTGCCTGATGCGGACTTCACCGGAAGAGAAGCTTACCCAAAAAGAAATACTTTCGGAAATGAAGAAAATTGACAAAATGCGTGCCCGGACAAGGGAAGTGATTTCCGGCTCTTCATGGGGGCAAAGAGATTTATATCATCTTACGATAAATACAACGGACTGGGAAATAAAAGATTTAGTACCTTCCGTTTATGAATATTCCAGATGTTTTTTTGAAAAAAGAAACGGATAAAGAGAAAGGTAAAAAAGGAGAAGATTATGAAAAAGCAAATACAGTTATCAGACCATTTTACATATGGAAGACTGGTTCGGTTTACACTGCCTTCCATCGGGATGATGATTTTTACTTCCATATATAGTGTGGTAGATGGATTCTTTGTATCCAATTATGCAGGGAAAACTCCCTTTGCAGCGGTGAATCTGATTTATCCGGCACTGATGATATTAAATACCGTAGGATTTATGTTCGGTACGGGCGGTTCTGCCATTGTGGCAAAAACCTTTGGGGAAGGGGATAAGGAAAAGGCAAACCGATATTTTTCCCTGTTTGTCTATGTAACCTTTGTCCTTGGTATTCTTCTTGCGGTTCTTGGAATCGTATTTACAAGACCCATAGCCGTTTTACTGGGGGCAGAGGGGGAAATGCTTTCCAATGCAGTGCTTTATGCACGTATTATTCTTGTGGTACTCCCCTTTAATGTCTTGCAGTTTTTGTTCCAGTCCTTTTTTGTAACGGCGGAAAAACCACAGCTTGGTCTTGTGGTAACCCTGTCCTCCGGTGTCATGAATATTGTGATGGATGCCATACTGGTGATTTTACTGCCGCAGGAATATAAGCTGGCAGGAGCAGCCATAGCCACGGCATTAAGCCAGGTAGTGGGAGGGCTGGTTCCATTATGTTATTTTAAAAGGAAAAACAGCAGTATTCTCCGTCTTGGAAAGACACACTTTGACGGCAGGGCAATCCTAAAGGCGTGTACCAACGGTTCTTCCGAATTTATGAGTAATGTAGCCATGAGTCTTGTGGGAATTTTTTACAATATCCAGCTTCTTAAGTATGCCGGGGAAAACGGAGTAGCAGCATATGGTGTCATGATGTATGTCAGCATGATTTTTTCCGGTGCATTTATCGGTTATTCCATCGGTACGGCTCCCATCATCGGATATCATGATGGAGCGAAGAATTATGAGGAATTGAAAGGACTGTTGAAAAAAAGCCTTATCATGATTGGTGCATTTGCGGTCTGCATGGTTGTTCTGGCAGAAATTCTTGCCGTTCCCCTGGCAAGCCTGTTTGTAGGCTATGATGAGGGTCTGATGGCATTAACGGTTTCCGGTTTCCGTATTTTTGCCCTTTCTTTTCTGATGATGGGATATGCGATTTTTGCTTCCGGTTTCTTTACGGCCTTAAACGATGGGGTGACTTCCGCAGTGATTTCGTTTTTCAGAACACTGGTATTTCAGACAGCCGCGGTCTGGATACTGCCACTATTGTGGGGGATTGACGGAGTGTGGATTTCCATTGTGGTGGCAGAATTGATGGCAGTTGTCTTATCCGCATTGTTCTTAGTGATAAAGAGAAAGAAGTACCATTATTAATGTGGAAAAAGCCCGGTAAAATTATTTGGCAAATTATTTCATAAAAGACTTGCTTTTTTTTAGAAATTGTAATAAGATAAACAAGTCTTATGAATGGCTCGTTGGTCAAGAGGTCAAGACGCCGCCCTCTCACGGCGGAATCACGGGTTCGATTCCCGTACGAGCTGCTGACTATTTATTATGAATAGCCCAACCCGGAAAAGATGAAAGCAGGTTTGCTTTCATCTTTTTTTGCAATAAGAGAATAAACTGTAAAAATTGTCTGTAAATATGCCGCAAAGTGTTGAAAAATAAAGAAATTAAGTGTACACTGAAAATAGTGGTATCAGACAGCCATGTATACCTGTAATATGTCGGTATTTAAGAAAAACGTTTTCCGTTACCGATAACCTTGACAAATTATTCGGGGGGGGGTTATGCTACTCTGGATGTGGTGTAATCTGAACCGGTGGTCAGAAGCTTTGCAGATGCAAAAAGGTAGCTGGCAGAAGATGGACCGCGTAAATTAGGGGGAAAGGTTAGGAGAATACAAATGAAAAATCAAAAAAACAAAATCCTTGACTGGATTAGTCATGGAAGTCTTGCCGGGAAAATCTCCAAGGCAATCGGCATACTGGTCATTGTATGCATGTGCCTTATGGTAATGGTAAGTACATTACTCAGCAGGGCATTTCTTCAGGACAGCATTGATGGGGAATTTAACCGTCTTGCAGACAAGAATGCACTGATAGTACAGCAGGTACTTGATGAGGCGGCAACAACCGCACAGGATATCAAGTCCTATACGGAGGATGCTTATGTTGAATGGGGGGAAAGCGGTTATAACGGAGTAGAAAAGGCAAGCTCCGTTTATAAGGTTGACCTTCAGGAAAAATGCTGGGAAATTGAAAATTACATTCTGAATACCGTATGGTCAACCGTAGCAAATAATAAGTATATCGCAGGAATCGGTGTATTTTTTGAACCGGATGCTTTTGACCCTGCAGTCCTGGAATATACACTGTATGTAGGAGAGGAAGAAGCAAAGAATAAAACAGCCCAGAGCTATGGTGCTTATTCCTACTATGGTTCACAGGAATTTTATACGGAAGCGGCAAGCACCAAGGATACGGTGTTTACAAAGCCTTACGAAGACCAGGGCATGATGATGGTAACTGCATCTTATCCGGTTCTTTATAAGGATGAAGTACAGGCAGTCATTGTTGTAGATATTAATATAGAACAGTTTGCTTCCATTGATACGGATAATTCCAAATACAAGAGTATGTTTGCACAGGTACTGATGGCAGATGGTACGATTGTATATGACAGTGAATCCTTAGATTACACAGGACAGAAAATGAGTGATTTAATAGGCTCATCCGAATATGCAAAAATTCAGAAGCAGATAGATAAGGGAACAGAATTTTCCATCAAAACCAAAAAAGCAGATGGTTCGTCTCTGGTAAGATACTACACACCCATTGATGCCCAGAATCAGACATGGTGGGCAGTCAGTGCATTAAATCAGAGTGATTTGAATAAAAACAGTAATTATCTGATGGTATTTATGCTGGTTATCGCAGTAGTATCCATTGCAGTCATTATTTTTATCACCAAAAAATTAATAACCGGATATGTAAAACCGATTGATAATGTAGTGAATGCATCCCGCCAGCTTAAAGCAGGAGATTTCAATATTCAGGTTCCGGTGGAAAGTGACGATGAGATTGGGGAACTGGCAGGTGCCTTTTCAGAAGCGGCAGCCATTCTTCGAATGATTATCGAAGATTTGAAGACGGTTCTTGGAGAAATGGCAAACAGCAATTTTAATATCAGAACAAAAGTAGATTATCCGGGAGAATTTGATGCCATAAAGATGTCCATATTTGCATTGGCAGAGGACATTACCAGGACACTTACGGAAATCAATTCCGTTTCCAATGCGGTAGCGGTAAATGCAGATAATATTTCTGATGGTGCACAGTCCCTTACAGAAGGTGCAACTGACCAGTCCAGTGCGGTAGAAGAGCTCCAGGCAACCATTACCAATGTGTCAGAGGAAGTAGGACATAATGCAGAAGGTGCCGCCCTTGCCAATGAAAAAGCGAAACTGGTTGGGGATGACATTACACTGACCAACACAAGAATGCAGGATGTGGTTTCTGCAATGAATGTTATCAACGAAGCGGCAGTTAAGATAAATGCGATTATCAATTCCATTAACGATATTGCATCCCAGACCAATTTACTGGCACTGAATGCTTCCATAGAAGCGGCAAGAGCCGGGGATGCAGGAAGAGGCTTTGCGGTAGTTGCAACCCAGGTAGGACAGCTTGCAACGGAAAGTGCTTCTGCGGCAAAAGATTCCACCACCCTTATTTCCGATACTTTAAATGCAGTGGAAAAAGGGAAAAAGCTGGTGGATGATGCGGCAGGCAAGCTGATAGATTCCGCAGCCATGACACAGGAGCTGGTGGTAGAAATAGCCCAGATTGCAGAAGCTTCCGAACAACAGGCAAATAACCTGAAGGAACTGCTTCTTGCATCAGAACAGATTTCAGCAGTGGTAGAAGAAAATACGGCAATGGCAGAAGAGAGTTCTGCAAGCAGCGAAGAACTGGCTGCACAGGCAGAAAAATTAAAAGCACTCATTGAGGTGTTTAAATTATATGAGAAATAGATTGCTTTCGATAATCTGATAGTAAATTTCGTATTGCTTTTGATATTTGCTTCACAAAAGAAGACAATGTATAGAATATAAAAATAAAAATCTCTTTTCGTGCTTACTTGCTTGAGACGGAAAGAGATTTTTTGATAAAAAGCATTTTGCTTACGAGAGGATTAAGGTGATTGTTTGAAAAAATATGTTGAGAATTTTTTTCATGTTTATCTGGTAAAAAGAGATTGTTCTGAAATGTTGTCTTTACTTACGGAGGATGTAATCTATATCGGAACAGGTAAGCATGAAGTGGCTATCGGGAAAAAAGAAGCGGAAAAGCTTCTGTTAGAAGAGATAAATGAGCTTCCATTACCATTTCAGTATAGTATGTATGACTATGCAGAAACAAAAGTGTCGGAAAACCAGAAGAATGTATTTGCCAATTTCCGGATAGTTCTGACGCAGGAAGAGAACAGCCCGGTTCTGCTTTCCAGATTTACGGGAAACTGGGTGAAACAGGATGACGGATGGAAGCTTTCCTGTATGCATATGTCTACGGCTTCCAATGAACAGAAAGAAAGAGAGTTCTTCCCGCTGATGTATGGCAGTGCGGTTATGGGAGCTTTGTCACCGGATTCGGAAAACGAGCTTATGAAGCTTGCGGCAACTTCACTTCCCGGAGGAATTATGGGGCGGTATCTTGAAGAAGGCTTCCCTCTTTATGCCATCAATGAGAAGATGCTGGATATCCTGGGATATACCTATGAAGAGTTATTGGAAGCATCGGGAGAAAAGACCTGTAACCTTATCTGGAAAGAAGATAAAAAAATGGTAGAGCACTGGGCTTATGAGCAGTTAAAGCTAAATGAGCAGAGTGAAATTGAATATCGTCTTACGACAAAAGCGGGTCAGCCGGTATGGGTGAATGATATTGGCAGAAGAATTGTTGCAGATTCCGGAAAAGAAGCGGTAATCAGTATTATTACGGATATCAGCGAAAAAATGCAGAAACGTCTGGCAGAGAAAAAGTATCAGCAGGAAATGAAAATCCTTGCCTATACGGATTCTCTGACAGGCTTAAGAAACCGTACCAAATTTAACAGGAAGTTAAAACAATATGGTCCGACACAAATCTCGGCATGTATTGTGGCAGATATTAACAATCTGAAGCTGTGTAACGAAAAGTATGGACACAATGAAGGTGATTCCATGATTATTGATACGGCACAGACGATTGAAGAGGCTTATGGCAAAATCGGAAGATGTTACCGTATTGGCGGTGATGAATTTTGTGTACTGGTCTGGAAAAGTACAAAGGAGGAAACTCTGGATGCCCTGGATAAAGCAAAGCTTCTTATGGAAGAAAAAAACAAAAGCAGGAAAATTCCCATGTCCGTTGCTTTCGGATATGCCATAAAAGAGTCCGATACAGAAAGCATCAAGGAAATGTTTGACCGCAGTGCAGAGATGATGCATGACGTGAAGTTTAAAATGAAAAATGAATTTTCCGTTTACAGGGAAGAAAAAATCACGAATTATCTGAATGTGCTTAAATTTTTCCGGAAGATAACGGATAACTATTTCTTCCTTTGGGATATTCCCCGGGATGAGTTCTGGTATTTTGACGATATCGATGAAGAATATGCGGTGCATGTCAATGACAATCCGGTGGTTGCCGCAAAGGATTTGGAAAGAATCATTTATCCGGCAGACAGAAAATTGCTGTTTGAGGATTTGGGAAGAATTGCAGAGGGAAAACAGCAGGAGCATAATCTGAATTACCGCTGGGTAAATAAAAAAGGAGAAGCCGTCTGGATTAACTGTTATGGACAGGTAATCATGGATGAAGAAGGAAAGCCTTTCTGCATGATAGGCCGCGTATCAGACCAGGTACTGCGTCATCTGTATCATCCGGTAACCAGGCTCTTTAATAAAGATAAATTGTTACAGGATTTTATGGAAGGGCTTCTAAAAGACGGATATCTGATGCTGTTGTCTGTGGAGGGTCAGAATGTCTCTGATACGAAGCATGGAAAGGGCACAGGCAATCAGGTGATAAAAGAATGTGCTTCGGTTTTAGAGAATGTAAAAGCAGCACAGGGATTATGGCACGTGGAGGAAAACGTTTTCGCCCTGTATCTTGAGGCAGAGTCGGAAAACAGGGTACAGGAAACCTTCCAACAGATTTTAAAAGAGCTGGAAGGAGTCTGTACCGTCTTTGCAGGAGCGGTGCAGGACAACGAGGAAATGTTTGAATACAAACCGGATTTGTATACCTGTGCAAAACAGACCCTGGAGCGGGCACAGGCAATGACGGAAAATACCCTGCTGTTCTTTGTTAAAGAAGATATGGAAAAACAGCAGAAGACGGTAAGGCTTCTGGAAGAATTACAGCACAGTATCCAGAATGGCTGTACAGGCTTTTATCTAAATTACCAGCCCCTGGTAAAGAGCGGAAATTATCAGATATATGGAGCAGAGGCATTACTTCGGTATCATTCAGAGACCATGGGTGAGGTGTATCCCGATGAGTTTATTCCAATGCTTGAGCAGACAAAGTTAATTAACAAAGCGGGCTTATGGATATTAGAGACTGCCCTGTGCCAGTGCGGACATTGGAGAAAATGGCTTCCGGAATTTCATATTAACGTGAACTTTTCCGTAGTACAGTTAAGTGACCCGGACATTGCAGAAAAGGTATTAAACATTCTTGAAAAAACAGGAATGCCGGGAGATGCACTTACCATCGAGCTTACGGAAAGTATCCAGATGCATGATATCTCTTATCTGAATGATATTTTCCGGGTATGGAGGGAAGCAGGCATTGAATTGTCCATTGATGATTTCGGAACCGGCTATGCAAGCATGGGATATCTGAATAAATTAAACGTTGCAGAGATTAAAATTGACCGCACCTTTGTATCGAAAATCGTAGAAGCAACTTATAATTATAAGCTTATCAGCAGTGTGATAGATTTTGCAAAAAATACAAATATCAGAATTATCTGCGAAGGTGTGGAGGATATCCGCGAACTGGTGGTATTGGAACAGCTTGCACCGAATCTGATACAGGGATATCTTTTTGCAAAGCCCTGTAATAAAGACATCTTTGAACAGACGTTTTTAGATGATAAAAAAGCAGAATATAAAGAATACATGAAACAGATTCAGGACATCTATCATTATAAGAGCATGAAAAACGTGGTTCATTTTGATACCAAGGATATTTTAAGGGAAACCGAAGTGGGTCTCTGGGTTATCCGTATGAACGAAGAAGAGCAGTATTATGAAATGTTTGCAGATGAGACCATGGAATATGTTCTTGGAATGGACAGAAAATACACACCCACGGAATGCTATCAGTACTGGTACAGCCGAATCCATCCCGAATATATTGACTATGTTATAGAGAATATAAAATATGTCATAGAATCGGATAAAGTGATTCAGCTGCAATATCCATGGAATCATCCGACCCTTGGAGAGGTCATTGTACGTTGTTCCGGTAAAAGGATGGCAGATTCTGACGGAATGGTGACCTTAAACGGATATCACAGGATTATGAGCACGATAGAAGAAACTGTGAAAGAAAAGTAGCATAAAAAGTGTAATTCTTACTTGCATTCTGAAAAAAACAGTGCTACAATAAAAGAAATCTAATATGCAACATACATTAGAGTGGACCGAAAGTCCACTCTTTTTGATTATCGGGTGGGATGGCAATGCTGTTTCCCAGGGAAAACAGGAAATGTATGTCGCTAAATTCAAAAACTGAATAAGGGAAAGGAACAGGTGACAGAATGTCCAGAAGAGAGGCATATGAAACCAGAACAGAAGAACTGCTTCTTCCCATCACAGAACGTTTCGGAGTAGAAATCTATGATGTGGAATATGTAAAAGAAGGCAGTGACTGGTATTTAAGGGCTTATATTGATAAGCCGGATGGAGTAAGTATTGTGGATTGCGAGAATGTAAGCCGGGCTTTATCAGAAGAAATGGATAAAGCGGATTTTATCGAAGATGCTTATATCTTAGAAGTGAGCAGTCCGGGACTTGGAAGAACCTTAAAAAAGGAAAAGCATTTCTTAAAATCCATGGGTCAGGAGGTTGAAGTACGTACCTATAAGCCCATTGATAAATGTAAGGAATTTGTAGGAATCCTGAAGGATTATAAAAATGGTGATGTAACCATAGAGATGGAAACGGAAACAAAGGTTTTTAAAAAAGCAGAAGTGGCACTGGTAAGACTGACTTTTGATTTTTAAGCCAATGAAAATACTGTATGGAAATCCGTACCGGGAATAGAAAAAAGAACGATAAAAGGAACCTGAGGTGCAGCAGAAGCTGACTTTGTATAAAACGATTAGGCCGGAAAAGGCAGAAGGTGAGGATGAAATGAACAAAGAATTATTAGCGGCATTAGATATATTGGAAAAAGAAAAAGAGATTAGTAAAGATACTTTATTTGAAGCAATCGAAAACTCCCTAATTACCGCATGTAAGAATCATTTTGGAAAAGCAGATAACATTAAGGTTTCCATCAACAAAGAAACCTGTGATTTTTTGTGCTATGCAGAAAAAGAAGTTGTGGCAACACCGGAAGAGGTGGAAGATGACTTGTTACAGATTTGTCTGGAGGATGCCTTAAACATTTCCAAAAGGGCAAAAATCGGTGAGCTTTTAAATGTAGAAATCAAATCCAAGGAATTTGGCCGTATTGCAACCCAGAATGCAAAGAATGTTATTTTACAGAAAATCCGCGAAGAAGAAAGAAGTGTGATTTACAATCAGTATTTTGAAAAAGAAAGAGATGTGGTTACAGGTATCGTACAAAGATATATCGGCAGAAACATCAGTGTGAATCTGGGAAAGGCAGATGCCATCCTTACGGAAAGTGAACAGGTTGCCGGAGAGGTATTCAAGCCTACGGAACGTATTAAGGTCTATATCCTTGAAGTGAAAAATACCACAAAGGGACCAAGAATTCTGGTAAGCCGTACCCATCCGGAGCTGGTAAAAAGATTATTTGAATCAGAAGTTACGGAAATCAAAGATGGTACGGTAGAAATCAAGAGCATTGCCAGGGAAGCAGGAAGCAGAAGTAAAATTGCTGTCTGGAGCAACAATCCCGATGTAGATGCCGTAGGAGCCTGCGTAGGACAAAGCGGTGCCAGGGTAAATTCTATTGTAGAGGAATTAAGAGGCGAAAAAATTGATATTGTAAACTGGGATGAAAATCCGGGTAACTTAATCCAGAATGCCCTTTCTCCTGCAAAAATTGTAGCCGTATTTGCAGACCCGGAAGAAAAAACAGCCAAGGTTGTGGTTCCGGATTACCAGTTATCCTTAGCCATCGGTAAATCAGGACAGAATGCAAGACTTGCCGCAAGACTGACCGGATATAAGATTGATATTAAGAGCGAAACACAGGCAAAAGACACACCGGGCTTCCGTTATGAAGATTACATGGATGAATATGAAGATGATGACTATGATTACGAAGAAAATTATGAAGGAAATCATGACGAACTAAATGAAGAAACCATGGATGAAGTAACAGGGGAAGAGATAACGGATATCGAAGATTTTGCAGAGGCAGAGGAAGTATGAATAAAAAAGTTCCCATGAGACAATGTGTCGGTTGCGGAGAAATGAAGGGCAAAAAGGAAATGATGCGAATCCTAAAAACCGCAGAAGATGAGATTGTTCTTGATGTAACAGGTAAAAAAAACGGCAGGGGTGCTTATTTGTGCAAATCAGCAGAATGTCTGAAAAAAGCAAGAAAGAACAAGGGAATAGAGCGTTCTTTTAAAATGAGTATTCCGCCAGAAGTATATGACAATTTGGAAAAGGAGTTTGCAGAGGCGTGAATAAGAATAAGATTTTTTCCCTGCTTGGTCTTGCCACCAGGTCAAGAAATGTTGTAAGCGGAGAATTTATGACAGAGAAAGCAGTGAAAAGCTGTAAGGCAGAACTGGTAATTGTGAGTGAAAATGCTTCAGAGAATACAAAAAAGATGTTTTCAAATATGTGCGATTTCTACCAGGTGCCAATGGTGATTTTCGGTTCAAAGGAAGAACTGGGGCACGCCATGGGAAAAGAAATGAGGGCATCTTTGGCAATTACGGATTCGGGATTTGCAGATTCTTTAACAAAATTGTTGAATGAGTGACGGAGGTAGTTTAGTAGGATGGCTAAATTTAAAGTATATGAACTGGCAAAAGAAGTAGGAAAAACGAGTAAGGAAATACTGGCATTTTTACAGGAAAAAGGGATTGAAGCAAAAGTGGCACAAAGCTCTGTAGGAGAGGATGCAGCAAATCTGATTAAAAAAGAATTTGGCACGAAAGCTGAAACCCCTAAAGCGGAAACACAGAAAACAGAAGAGAAAAAGACGGAAATGACAAAAACAGCAGAGAAGAAAACAGAAAACACGAAAGCAGAAGAAGTGAAAGAAGAAAAGAAAAAAACGGAAGAAGGAAAAACAGAAAACTCAAAAACTGCGGAAGGAAAAAAGGAGGAGACTCCGAAAAAAAAGAAAAGTATTGTTTTTGTAAGTAATCCCCAGTACAGTAAAATGCCCGGCGGACAGAAGCAGACGGCAAAAAATAACCATCCGAAGAATAATAAGCCGGTACAGGAAAACAAACCGGCTGCAAAACCGATTCAGCTGGGACCCAACCAGATGATTAATAAATCTACGGGAAAAGTAATGGAAATGCTGCCGCCAAAGAAACCGGAACCGGCAGAAGAGACGGTTGTGGCACAGGAAGAAAAGACGGCTTCAAAACCGAATCGTGATAACCGAGATAACCGCGAGAATCGTGAAAAAAGGGAAAATCGTGATAATCGTGACAACCGTAACAATAATCAGAAGAGACAAAATAACAATAATCAGAACCGTTCCAATGACAGGGGCGGTGACAGAAGCTTTTCCAAGTCCCAGGGTGAGGAAAGAAGAACAGGAGACCGCAGCTATGCTGGAAAAGGCGGACAAAGACAAAATAACGGCAATAATAAAGGCTCTTACCAGGGCAATGGCAATCATCAGGGCGGCAACCGGAATTTTAAGGATAATGACCGCGGTCAGGGAAGAAATGAAAGACAGGACTCTAAATTCCAGTCTAAGAAAGAAAACAGGAGCTTTGCACAGGATGCACCCATGATGCAGAACGACAAGCACAGGGAAGAGCAGAGAAGACTCAACCAGGCAAAGGATAAACGTTCCAAAAAGGATGCTTTATACGAAGATAAAGAAGTAGAAATTAAGAACAAAAATAAAGCAGGCCGTTTCATTAAACCGGAACCAAAGCCGGTAGAACCGGAAGAACAGATTAAGGTAATCGTGATTCCTGAAACCATTACCATTAAAGAGCTGGCAGAAAAAATGAAAATGCAGCCTGCCGCAATCATTAAAAAGCTGTTTATGCAGGGAAAAGTCGTAACCATGAACCAGGAGGTTACCTTTGAGGATGCAGAAAACATTGCCATCGAATTTGATATCATGTGCGAACAGGAAGTAAAAGTCGATGTAATAGAGGAGCTTCTGAAAGAGGAAGAAGAAGCAGAAGAAAACATGGTAAGCAGGGCACCCGTTATCTGTGTTATGGGACACGTAGACCATGGTAAGACTTCCCTTCAGGATGCTATCCGTAAAACCAATGTTACCAACAAAGAGGCAGGTGGTATTACACA